>JAHJUF010000382.1 GCA_018829095.1 Pseudomonadota bacterium
CGGGGTCCAGTCTTTTCAATAGGTTACAAAGACCCTGGCCCCCGGCCTTCGCCGGGATGACGACTTGTTGCATCTCCATCAAGATTGATGGCCCTGCAACAAGTCGAAAATCCCCTATCCCGGAGCAGAACTCTTGCCGGGAGGTTTTGTAATCACCTCTGTGGAATCCACGGCTTCCCTGGTTTTCAAACTATCCGGATGAATGCGCCTTGCCAGGAGCGGGCAGGGCGGAACACTTGGCCAATGTCGGACAGCCGCTTGATTTCATGGGCGGAAAAGGGCATAATAAAAGTTTCATCGGCAGACGGCCGGCGGGAGGGGAGTCTTGGGAAGCATGGTGCTGGATCAGGCGAAAAACGTGTTGCGCATGGAGGCCGAGGGCATCCTGGGCCTGGTGGACAAGCTGGACCACCGGTTCACCACCCTGGTGGAATGGATCTGCGGGCTGAGAGGCCGGGTCATCGTTGCCGGTATCGGCAAGTCGGGCTTGATCGGCCGGAAGATGGTGGCCACCCTCAATTCCACGGGCACCCGGTCGCTCTTCCTTCACCCCGTGGAAGCCATGCACGGCGACCTGGGCATGGTGGGCGGCGACGATCTCCTCCTGGCCCTGTCCAACAGCGGCGAGACGGACGAACTGAACATGCTGGTGCCCGTGGTCCGGTCCATGGGCTGCCGGGTGGTGGGCTTCACCGGCAACCCGGAATCCACCCTGGCCAAAACCAGCGATCTGGTCATAGATGTGGGCGTGGAACGGGAGGCCTGCCCCCTGGGGCTCGCCCCCACCACCAGCACCACGGCGCTTCTGGCCATGGGCGATGCCCTGGCCGTTGTGCTCATCGAAAAGCACCGGTTCGGCCAGAGCGACTTCAAGAGGTTCCATCCTGGCGGAGCGCTGGGCCAGCGGCTCCAGGCGCCTGTGGGCCAGATCATGCTCACGGGAGACCAGGTGCCCGCCGTGACCCCGGACACCTCCATCCAAAAGACCATGGAGGAGATGGACCGCCTGGACCTGGGGGCCACCCTGGTCCTCACCAGCGACGGCCGCCTGGAGGGGATCATCACGGACGGGGATCTCCGGCGGTTCCTCCTGTCCGGCCGGTCCCTGGAAGGCCGGAGCGCGGCCCAAGTCATGACCCCCTCGCCCAAGTCCGTGACTCCGGACTCCCAGACCAGCGAGGCCCTGAACCTCATGGAGAGGCATCTCATCACCGTCCTGCCGGTGGTGGAGCCCAACGGCCGCGTACTGGGCATTCTCCACCTCCACGACATCCTGGGCAAGGGATCGGTCCGCTTCAACGGAACCCTGGCTTGATCCCGGCCCCGCAACCATCAGGAGCACCCATGCAAATCGATCAGCTCACCATTGAGGACACCACCATCCAGGCCCTGGGTCCGGCCAAGATCAAATCCCCCATCCGCCGGGCGGGGCAGGTGGGGGGCGAGGCCTGTTTTCAGCCCGAGGACGGCCGTGTGCTCCTTTCCATAGACGCCAACCAGCTGGCTGGGGATTTCAAGGCCGGCCGACAGCCTTTGGCCTTTGAGAAGGCCGGCCCCCGGGGCAACATCTTTTTCGACCCGTCCAAGCTCCGGTGCGCCATGGTGACCTGTGGGGGCCTGTGCCCGGGCTTGAACGACATCATCCGGGCCATCGTCCTGGAGCTGCACTTCGGCTACGGGGTGCGCAACATCTATGGCATCCGCTACGGCCTGGCCGGGTTCATCCCCCGCTACGGCTACGACGTGGTGGACCTGGAACCCTCCATGGTGGCGGACATCCAGGGCATGGGCGGCTCCATGCTGGGTTCCTCCCGGGGGCCCCAGGACATCGAGGAGATCGTGGACTGCCTGGAGCGGATGAACATCGGCATCCTGTTCACCATCGGCGGGGACGGCACCCTGCTGGCGGCCACCAAAATCTGCGATATCATCGCCCAGCGGGGGCTCAAGATCGCCGTGGTGGGGGTTCCCAAGACCATTGACAACGACATCTACCTGGTGGAGCGCTCCTTCGGGTTCGACACGGCCGTGGAAATGGCCACCCAGGCCATCCGCAGCGCCCACGCCGAGGCCGCGGCCTATCCCAACGGCATCGGCCTGGTGAAGCTCATGGGGCGGCATTCGGGGTTCATCGCTTCCCACGCGGCGCTGGCCCAGCAGGACGTCAACTTCGTCCTCATCCCGGAAGTGGATTTCGACCTGGAAGGCCCTCAGGGGCTTTTGGCAGCCCTGGAGGAAAGGCTCATCCAGCGGGGCCATGCGGTCATCGTGGCGGCCGAGGGCGCGGGCCAGCATTTCTTCGAGGGCCACGACCAGCGGGACGCCTCGGGCAACCTCCGGCTCCACGACATCGGCATCCACCTGAAAAGCGTCATCGAAAAGCACTTTTCCCAAAAGGGTGCCGAGATCAACCTGAAGTACATCGACCCCTCCTACATGATCCGCAGCCTTCCGGCCAACTCCAATGACAACGTGTTCTGCAGCTTTTTGGCGAGAAACGCGGTCCACGCGGGCATGGCGGGCAAGACCCGGGTGCTTGTCGGCTACTGGAACAACCAGTTCGTGCATGTGCCCATGGACGCCTCGGCGGGCAAGAGGAAGCGGGTCACCGGGTCCGGGAACCTTTGGATGAGCGTCCTGGAGGCCACGGGCCAGGAGGACCTGCGGAACGATCCCAAGGGCTGAGCCAGGGCCCCGGCCGCGCCGACCAATGGGAATGGCGCAGGGAAGAGGAAGGGGAAATCGCTCTGCCCTATCCCTTTGTTTTGCCCAGGATCTTGTTCAGCCACTTGGCCACGTCCGGCACGATGCGCTCCACGTGGTCCATGAGGAGGTAGTGGGGCAGGTCCTCGTACATGCACAGGGCCTTTTTGCAGGTGAGGCGGCGGTAGATGCCCTCCACGTAGTCCCGGGGGAAGATGCTGTCCCCCGCGCCGTGGAGGACCAGGATCGGGGTGCGGATTTTTTCCACGGGCACGGGCAGGGGCTCCGAGGCCAGGGACGCCATGGCCCGGGCCGTGATGAAGGATGCGATGAAGGGGTCCTCCAGCATGGCGTCCCGCACCGTGCCCAAGCCCCGGAGGGGCTCCACGGTGAGATCCAGGTAGAGGGAAAGGGGGATCTTCCACCCCGGCGCGTACCGGGCCAGGCGGGGAGCCAGGGGGGAGAATATCCGGGAGAGGCGGGGGTGCCGGGTCAGGCTCACGCTGGCCGGATCGGCCAGGTCCGCCAGGTTGTGGCAAACCGCCGCGTCCGGGGCATGGCCCGCCGCGTAGTAGAACGCCGTGATGCCGCCCTGACTGGAGCCCGCCACGGCCACGGGGCCGGGGAAGCGTCCCCGGGCGTAGGAAACGGCCGTATCCATGTCGGAAACCAGCTCGGGGATGGTGTAGTCCCCGGGCCGGCCGCCGGAAATGCCGTGCCCCCGGGGGTCGAAGCCCACCACGTTGAATCCCCGGTCCGCCAGGGCCAGGAGGAACTCGCCGTACAGCAGGGCGTAGGCGTTGGTGCCGGGCATGAACACCACCGTGGGCCGCCCGTGCCCGGTTTCCACGATCCAGAGGCGGATGGGCACCCCGTCCGAATCCACCACGTCCGTTTGGAACCGCTCAGGCGTAAAAGGTGTTTTCCGCTTGTGGGAAAGCTCCCTGACCCGGGCCAAGAGGTCCTTTTCCTGATTGTCCATGTTTCCCCCCCGAAGAAAGATGGTTCCAGCCTGGAAAGATAATCCACCACAAAGGCGGAAAAGGTGCAAGAGCCGCCGATAGGGGAGGGCGCACATCAAAAAGGGGTGATGCACGGGCGCCCCTCGGGAATGAATGCGCCTGCCCTCTCTTCCCGTTGACAGAATCCTGGCCGGGCCCTATTCTTCAAAAATTGGTTAACCTTTTCCGGAAGCTTGCCCATGCGGACCGGCAAGATCGCCATATTCGCCCTTGTCCTGGCGCTCATCCTTTCGGGGGCAGCCCCGGCGCTGCCGTGCCTGTGCGCATCGGCCTGCGGCCACGGCGGCCCGGCGCGGAACCTTCCGGTTTCCGCCTGCCCCATGGAGCCGGGGCCGGACGACTGCTGCGCTCCGCCTGATACGGCCCAGGTTCCGGATTCCTGCTGTGGAGGCTGCATCTCCACGGAAAGGGACCTGGCCGAGCGCCTTGCCGCTTACCTGCCCCTTCCCACGGTTCATCCCCAGGCCGCTCCGGCGGTCGTGTCCTCCATCCGGCCTTCCGTCATAACCAGGCCGGACCTCCCGGACCACGGCCCATTCTCCGTGGCCCGGGCCGCCCCGATGTTCATCCTCTTCCGTTCCCTGATCCTGTGATCCTTTCCTCCTGAAGTTCTGGCCCGGAAGGTGTTTTGTTCCCCCATGGGGAGCGGACGCCGCCGGGGACGCCGGTTCCATGCCGGGGCCCAGCCGCCCCTGGAACCGGCCTCCCGGCGATTCGACGCCACCAACGGATGATCCCCTGAAGCACAAGACGGGAATGCCCGGACTGTTGGGACGGGCGTTCCAGCCGTTGCCCTGTTTCCGCCAAGACCGGCCGGGGCGCGGAACCCCTTGTCAGGAAAAGAGGAAAAGATCATGTCCAAGAAGAATCGTAAGAAGACCCCGAAGCCCGCCGTCCAGACCGCCACCCCCGCCGGCCGCGGGGAAACGGGCGGCCGGGATGAACTCCTGGACAAAAAGAAGGCCGCAGTCCTGGGGACCGGGGAAAGGAAATTTCCCAAGGGCTGGATTTTGGGGGCCATCATGCTGGTCATGGCCGGGTCCGCCCTGGCGGCTCTGGTAATGGGGGGGGAAGAAACCCCTCCGCCCCTGCCCGTTGCCCAGTCCGTCACCGCCCGGCCCGCCCCGGCGCTCCCCGCGCCGGAAATCGCCCCCCCCCCTGACCCTGCCCCCGTAACCGCCGGAGGGGCTCCGGTCCAGGAGGAGTCAGCCTCGGTCCAGGTGGC
>JAHJUF010000383.1 GCA_018829095.1 Pseudomonadota bacterium
CGCCCTGGGGGCTGATGATGTACACCGGGTCCCCTTCCATGAGGGCCAGGGACCGGGCGAGTTCCGCGCCCAGGATCACCCCCGGGGCCCGGGGGGAGCCGGTCGGGGGCGTGAGGTCGTCCACGCTGCCCTCGGCCACCAGCCGGGCCATGCCGTTCTCCCCTTTTTCCCGGGCCGGGTCCACGCCGTTCACCACGCAGCCGGACGAACCATGGGGCCCCCGGATCATGACCTGGCCCTGGATAAAAGGCGCGGCGTTGTCCACACCCTCCATGGCGACAAGCTCTTCCATGACCCGGGGCCACTCGGTGAAATTGCCGCCCTGGCGGAACACGGAGACATGGGGGGTCACGGAGAGGATGCGGTTCTTCAGATCCGACGTGAATCCGGTCATGACCGCGATGACCACGATCAAGGCCATGACCCCCACCATGACCCCCCCCACGGAGATGGCGGTGATCATGGACACGAAGACCTCCCTGCGCCGGGAGCGCAGGTAACGGCCGGAGATGAAGAGTTCCCAGGACATAGGCGTCACCGGGAACCCTTGTCGGCGTTTCTCATGTGGGGAAACAGGATGACCTCCCGGATGGAGGCGGCGTCGGTGAGGAGCATGACCAGCCGGTCCATGCCGATGCCCTCCCCGGCCGTGGGCGGCAGGCCGTACTCCAGGGCCTCCACATAGTCCTCGTCCATGAAGTGGGCCTCGGCATCCCCGGCATCCCGCTCCCGGACCTGGTCCATGAAGCGCCCCCGCTGGTCGTCGGGATCGTTCAACTCGGAAAATCCGTTGGCCAGCTCCCGGCCCGCGATGAACAGCTCGAACCGGTCCACCACGGACGGGTCCTGGGCGTTTCTCCGGGAAAGGGGCGATATCTCCACCGGATAATGGGTGATGAAGGTGGGGGCGATGAGTTTGGGCTCCACCAGGGCGTCGAAGAGCTTGGTGAGGATCTTGCCGATCTTGGCGGTCTTGGTTAGGGTTACCCCCCGCTCCCGAGCGATCTCCAGGAGCCGTTCCCGGTCGCCCTGATCCTCCTGCGCCACGCCGCCGATCCGGGCCAGGGCTTCGGCCAGGCTGATGCGGCGGTAGGGCGGGGCCAGCTCGATCTCCTGGCCCTGGTAGGTGATCAGGGTGGCCCCCAGGACGTCCGCGGCCACGGAGGAGAGCATCTCCTCGGTGAGGTCCATGAGATCCTCGTAGGTGGCGTAGGCCTGGTAGAACTCCAGCATGGTGAACTCAGGGTTGTGCTGGGTGGAGATGCCCTCGTTGCGGAAGTTCCGGTTGATCTCGAACACCCGTTCCATGCCCCCCACCACCAGGCGCTTCAAATACAGCTCCGGAGCGATGCGCAGGTACATGTCCATGTCCAGGGCATTGTGGTGGGTGCGGAAAGGCTCGGCCTCGGCGCCCCCGGGAATGACCTGCATCATGGGGGTTTCCACCTCCAGGAAATCCCGGGAGGCCAGGAACTCCCGGACGCCCGCCGTGATGCGGCTCCGGCGCACGAAGGTCTCCCGGACCTCGGGGTTCATGATGAGGTCCAGGTACCGCTGGCGGTACCGCTTTTCCGGGTCCTTCAGGCCGTGGAACTTCTCGGGCAGAGGGCGCAGGGCCTTGGCCAGGAGCTTAAGATCCGTGGCCAGGATGGTCCACTCCCCGGCCCGGGTCTTGAACACCGGCCCCGTGACGCCGATGAAGTCCCCCATGTCGAGATCCTTGGAAAGGGCAAAGACCTCCTCAGGGAGCTTGTCGCGGCGCACATAGGCCTGGATCTGGCCCGTGCGGTCCTTGAACCGGAAGAAGGCCGCCTTGCCGAACCGGTTCACCCCCATGAGGCGGCCGGCCGTGGAAAACACCTGCCCCTCCTCCCCCAGGGATTCCGGGTCAACGGCGGCCTGATCCAGGATCCGGGCCGCCGTGTGGGTGACGGCAAAATCGTTGGGATAGGGATCCTTGCCCGCGCCCCGGAGATTTTCGAGCTTTTGTCTGCGGATATCGGTTTCGCTGGTCGCCAATGCCTTTTCCCCCGGCCCGCCGGGCCGTTGCCCCGCAGACCGTACGTTTATTATCGGGATCGTCCGGTCAAACTGTTATGGGTAATGCAAGGCCACGGAAAGTGTCAAGAGCCAAGGGGACGGGGAGGGGGAAAACCCAAGGGGAAAGAACAGCGGATCAGGGGCCCGGAGGCGGTATCCGCCTGGGCACCACGGTGAAGGTGGAGCCCTGGCCCTGGCGGCTTTCCACGTCCAGCCGGTAGCCGTAGGGTTCCAGGATGCGGTACACGATGGACAGGCCCAGGCCGCTGCCCCGGGACTTGGTGCTGAAGAAGGGCTCGAAGACCCGGCCCAGAACTTTCTCGTCTATCCCTCCCCCCGTGTCCGTGACCCGGATGAGGACGTTGGCATCGCTGGCCTCGGCCCGGATCCGGATCTCCCCGGCTCCGGTGATGGCTTCGGCGCTGTTCAGGAGCAGGTTCCAGAAAATCTGGCGAAAATGGCTGGGGTCCATGAGGGTCCACAGATCCCCGGGCACATCGGTGAAGACCTTCAACCGGTCCACGGCGAGGTCGTGCTTCACAAAAAGCTCCACCACATCGGCCGTCTCCGCAGCCAGGCGGATGGCCCGGGGGTTTCCGACAGCGGGCCGGGCGAACATGAGGAACTCCGTGACCAGGCTGTTCAAACGGTCCGCCTCCCGGAGAATGATGTTCATCACCCGGTTGTCCGCGCTCTCGGAGGGGAGATCATCCTGCAGCAGACGCACGGAGCCCACCAGGGCCGCCAGGGGGTTCTTGATCTCGTGGGCCAGGCGGGCGGCCATTTCGCCGATGGAGGCCATCTTGTCCACCCGTTTCATGTGCTCCCGCACCGCCCGGAGTTCCTTGCGGGTGGCCCGCTCCTGCTCGGACAAAAGGGATGACAGCATGGCCACCAGAAAGCAGGCCACCGCCGTCATGATCATCTTGAAAACCACCCGGTTCCAGGTGACCTGGCCCATGGCCAGCACGGATTCCACGTCAAAGGAGGGGATGACCCCGAAATACTCCAGGTCGATGAGGATGATGTACTCGATGCTGCACAGGGCGGCCACGATGAGGGTGCCCCGGCGGGTCAGGAACAGGGAGGAATAGGTGAGGACCACCAGATACAGGAAGGAGAAAACCGAGGCATACCCGCCGGCCACGTAGATGATGAGGGTGGCCTGGAGGGTGTCCATGACCACCTGACCGAAGGCGAAGGGGCCCATAGGCACCCGGCGGTAAGCCAGGCCGTACAGAAAGGTGAGGATGTAGGTTCCGGCGATGATGCCGTAAAGCCACAGGAGGGACCGGTCCAGGAGGGGCTGCTCCTGGTACTGGACCAGGATGGTGGCCCCCAGCAACAGGGTGGTGAACAGCACCCGCAGGAACATGAGCCACTGCAGGCGCCTTCCCAGGTCGTCGTCCTCATTCAGAACC
>JAHJUF010000384.1 GCA_018829095.1 Pseudomonadota bacterium
CCAGGCCCAGGGCGGCCAGGCCGGCGGCGGTTTCCTTGAGATGGGCGAAGCCCACGGGCAGGCCTCCGGCATCCACCACGCCGAACTCGCCGTGGAGGAAGACGTGGGGGAACCGGGCGGCGGTTTTCTGGAGCAGGTATCGGTCGCCGTCGTTGTTGCCGAAGGCCGCGTGGACGGGGGGGCCGGCCTGGGCCAGGGCCCGGAGAGTGAAGGGGGCCACCAGATCCCCGCAGTGCAGGATCATTTCCGCGCCCCGCTCCCGGACCACGGCCAGGGCCTTGCCCACGTTTTCCAGATGGTCGTGGGAATCGCTCATGACGGCCATGAGCATGGGAAGGCTCCTCGTTTCCTTTTCCTTCTAGGAAGCCGCTTCGGCTTCGGCCAGGGCCTGGACCAGATCCAGGGTCCCGTCGTACAGGGCCTTCCCGGTGATGACGCCCATGACGCCCAGGGGCTCGATCTTTTTCAGCGCCCGGATGTCCTCGATGCTGGTGACCCCGCCCGAGGCCACCACGGGGAAGGGCGTGGCCTCGGCGAACCGGGCCGTGGCCTCCACGTTCACGCCCGTGTGCATGCCGTCCCGGGCGATGTCCGTGAAGTTTACCGCTGCAACCGGGAGCCCCCGGTACTGGTTGGCCAGGTCCTCGGCGGTGACCTGGGTGGTCTCCACCCAGCCCTCCACAGCCACCATGCCGTCCCGGGCGTCGATGCCCAGGATGATCCGGTCCGGGAAGCGTTTGACGGCGCGGCGCACCATCTCCGGGTTCTTCACGGCCTCGGTGCCCACGATGACCCGGGCCACCCCCAGGGAAAAGAGGTGCTCCATGGTGGCCTCGTCCCGGATGCCGCCCCCCACCTGGATGGGGATCTTCACCTTGGCGAGGATGCGGGCGATGGCCTCGGTGTTACCGGGGCTCTTGGTGAACGCGCCGTCCAGGTCCACCACATGGAGGCGCCGGGCCCCCAGGTCCTGCCAGCGCAGGGCCATGGCGGCGGGGTCGTCGGAATACACGGTTTCGGCGTCAGCTCGTCCCTGGAGGAGGCGCACGCACCGTCCTCCCCGGATGTCCACGGCCGGTATGACGATCATGGTTTGGGGAAGTCCTTTAGCATATGGGAGAGGCCCCCGGCGGCCAGGTCTTCGGCGGAAACCCACTTGCCGCCGCGTTCCAGGAACTTGGGAGCCTTCAGGAGGTTTTCGGAAAGGGCCTGCTGGGTTTCGTCGTAGCGGCCGGACCAGATCATGGCTCCGTCCGCCGAGCGCACGAGGCACAGCTCAAAGGCCACGGAAGCGGGGGTCTCCACGGCGTAGGCGTTGCCCATCCGGGGCTTGTACCGGTACACGTACCCGGCCAGCACGGCGTCGGCCTCCATGCGCCGGCCCAGTTCCGGGACGATCTCCCGCTCGGAGGGGGTCCGGCCGCCGGCGCCCAGGATCATGCCCCGCAGCTCGTCGGTCTGGCCCGGGGGCAGGGCCGTGTAGCCGGAGGACTGGTCCATGAACTCCCACAGCCGGGTGAAGAGGAATTTCGGGGCGTTGGCCCCCACTTCACCCGTGAAGAACATTTTGCCCGACAAAGGGGACCGGACCTGCTGATTTTGGCCGAAAACGCCGGTCATGTCCTGAAGGGGCAGGACCAGGACCGTGCGGATGCCGGAAACGTCCGGCGCGGTCTCTTCCACGGGCTTTTTGGCCGCGCAACCCAGGATCAGGGCCAGGGCCGCCAAAAGGGCGATTGTTGAAAAGGATGTGCGTCGCATTTACAGGCTCCCCTTGCTGGAGGGTATGCCAATGACCCGGTCGTCTCGGGAAATGGCCTGGTCCAGGGCCCGGGCCAGGGCCTTGAACAGGGCCTCGATCCGGTGGTGGTCGTTGGTGCCGTAGGGCACGGCCAGGTGGCAGGTGATATGGGCCCGGGTCGCAAAGGCCCGGAAGAATTCCAGGAAGAGCTGGGTGTCGAATCCGCCGATGGCCGGGCTGTCGAAGGTCACCTGGTACACCAGGAAGGACCGCCCGGAGACATCCACGTGGGCCGTGGCCAGGGCCTCGTCCATGGGCACGGCGAAGTTGCCGTAACGCCGGATGCCGGACTTGTCCGCCAGGGCCGCCGCAAAGGCGTCCCCCAGAACCAGGCCCACGTCCTCCACGGTGTGGTGCAGGTCCACCTGGACGTCGCCCCTGGCCCGGACCGTGAGGTCAAAGAGCCCGTGGACCGCGAACAGGACCAGCATGTGGTCCAGAAACCCGATCCCCGTGGAGATGTCGTGGGTCCCATCCCCGTCCAGGCAAAGACCCACATCCACGGACGTCTCGGCGGTTTCCCGGCGGATTTCGGCCTTCCTCGGGCTCTTCTTTTCCATGAGCGTTCCTCGTCCCGGTTGGGAAAGTTGGCCTAACAGGCTTTTTTCAAAAGGCTGCTAACCCTTCTTTTTTACAGGGACCGGACGGGAAAAGTCAACGCGGCGGCCGGACCGGAAAATTCCCGACCCCTGCCCTCTTGATTTTTGCGGCGGTCCGGTACATGAAATGGTGCATGCCAACCCAATTATCCTTTTGGAAAGACGACACCGGCGGAAGCCGGGCTGCGGAAGGCGAAGACCTGGGGGAGCGGGACCGCATCCTGGCGACCCGGGGCGGCGCGCGCATCCGGCAAGGCGTGGTGGACACGGGCAGGACCGTGCGTTTCCGGCGCTGGCTCCACGAGGTGGCCACGGGCGACGGCAAGGACCTGGTCATGACCCGGAAGCGCCCCGTGGGGCGGCCGGTGGTGGGAGCGGTGATGCTGGTCCACGGCCTGGGCCAGAACCGCTGGTCCTGGACCCTGCCCCAGCGCAGCCTGGAAAACTACCTGGTGAGCCAGGGGTTCGAGACCTACAACGTGGAGCTTCGGGGCCACGGCCTTTCCGGCGCCCTGGGCAGCCCCGTGCCCCGGACCTTCGAGGACTACGTCCAGTGGGACGTCCCGGCCCTGATCGAGGCGGTTTCTATCCTCTGGGGCAAGGGCCGGGTCTTTTACGTGGGCCACAGCCTGGGCGGGTCCCTTTCCTACTGCCTGGGGCCGGAACACCAGGAAAAGCTCGCGGGCATCGTGTCCATCGCCGGGCCGCTCCACATGGGCCGGGGCAACCACATCATCCAGAACGCCGCGCGCCTGGGCTACGTGGCGGGCCGGATGGTCCGGGTGCCGGAAAAATACCTGCCCACCACCCTCCACGTGGACCATATGGGGTTTCTGATCCGCCAGGCCCTGTTCTTCCTGGACCACAAGCAGAACCGGTTGCCCCTCCAGCTCTGGCACCCCCGGAGCATGGAGCGGGAGATCCTCATGGAGCGCCTCTCCCGGGGCATGGACCGCACGGGTTTTTCCATGGTGCGGTTCCTTGTGGACTGGGCGGGCACGGGGCGGTTCAAGAGCTCCTGCGGCAGCGTGGACTTCGAGGCGCCCCTGGCCGATCTGTCGGTGCCGCTCCTCTTCATCAACGGTGACCGGGACTACGCCGTGCCCCCCTCGGCCTCCCTGGGGGCCTTCCAACAGGCGAAAAGCCCGGACAAGACCTTCGAGGTGTTCGGCAAGAAGACCACAGGCAAACATTTCGGCCACCTGGACCTCATCTACGGCCGCCACGCCCCCCAGACGGTCTGGCCCTGCCTGGCGGACTGGATGAAGGAACGGGCGGGATAGGGATGGGCGATGAGAGGATTATTTTTCAAAAATTACAAATGAGGAGGTATCTGGATGACCATCAAGAATATCCCAGATTCTTTAGGGGGCTTTATCACAAAAGAAACCATCATGCCTCTTTCGATGATATCTAAATCAACTTTGAATCCTGCCGAATGGATGTACGAAAGAATTGTCTGTTCAATAAATGATTTTGAGGAGGCCCTCGACCACGATCATGAGGTCGGTGCAAGGCTTGTAACATTTGGTGCAAATGTAACTTTCCATCCATATTGATGATGTTGGGTACTGGGGTCCCGACATCATTCGCTTCTCTGGTGTTGATGAAAACAACAAGAAAATAGAACTTATCCAACATATTACGCAATTAAGCATTCTTTTAGTTGCAGTAGATAAAACAGAAAAAGAACCTCGCCGAATAGGGTTCAAACTCATGGAGAGTATTAAAAAAAAGGATGAGGATTTTTGATGTAGATCCTACAAAAGAGAAGCGTAATTCTTTGTTGAGGATCATGCAAAAAACCCGAAATTCACCTCATCCGTCATTCCGGCGAAGGCCGGAATCCAGTTATTTCAGAGCGTTAAAAAAGTCCTGGATCCCGGCCTTCGCCGGGATGACGACTTTTTTGCATCTCCATCAGTTGGGAAGCCCCCCTGCGTTCGACAAGAGTTCCTCCAACGCAAGCGCCTGCCTTGGATAACAGCCCCATCCGCAAAAACCGGCGGTTCCCCTCTTCTCACACCCCATACTCCGCCCGGTGGACCAGCTCCATCTGCATGTCGCGGTTCAAGGTGGTGAAATAGGCGTTGTAGCCCGAGATGCGCACCAGGAGGCTCTTGTAGGCCTCGGGCCGGGCCATGGCGTCCTTCAGGGTCTTTGAATCCACCACGTTCATCTGCATCTGCATGCCCCCCATGTCGAAATAGGCCCGGGCGTAGGCGGCCATGGCCCGGATGGTGGACTCGGACTCGCCGGGGCCTCCGGGGGGGATCTTCACGTTGAAAGCCACGTTGTTGTCCAGGTTTTCCGGGTCAAGCCGGGCCACGTCCCGGAGGTTGTCCAACAGGCTTCTGGAGGCCGCCGGGGCGGGGGTGAGGCCCGGGGTGAAGGGCGTGCGGGCCGGGTGTCCCGAGGGCAGGGCCCCGGAGAGGAGCCCGTAGGCCACGTGCTGGCTCATGGACCAGAAGCCCGTGGTGTAGGGGCCGCCCCGGAAGTTCACGTGGCGGTCCCAGCCTCGCCGCACGAGGCCCGCCACCCGGTTGGCCATGGCCATGGCGTCGGGATCGCCGGAACCGAACCGGGGGGCCCGGGTGCGGAGCAGGGCCGCGGCCCGGGGATGGGCGTCCAGGCCTTCCCGCACGGCGGCCAGGAGTTCGGCAAAGGAAAGCGCTTGGTCTTCGTACACCAGCTTCTTCACCGCCGCCAGGGAGTCCGCCACATCGGCCAGCCCGATGTTGGACGTGCCCGAGGTGTTGTATTGGGCCCCTCCCACCGTGACGTCGGCCGCCTTTTCCACACAGCCGGAAATCAGGGCGGAGAGCAGGGGGGTGGGCCGGACCTCGGCGTGGGCCGCGGCCAGGTGGCGGTTGTACTCGGCGGCCCGGTCCTGGAGGAAGAAGAGCTGGGTCTCGTAGGCTGCGAAAAAGCTCTCGAAGTC
Source organism: Pseudomonadota bacterium (assembly GCA_018829095.1). GTDB lineage: Bacteria > Desulfobacterota > Desulfobacteria > Desulfobacterales > Desulfatibacillaceae > JAHJUF01. Next base: position 5,342 of record JAHJUF010000384.1, read on the forward strand.
CGGGAAATCCGTGGCCGGATCGCCGGTTTCCGGGCCGGTCTCCGGCCCCAGGAGGGGGTGGACGCCGTTGCCAAGGGCCATTTCCAGAGGGGCCACCAGATTGAAGAGGATGGAGCCGGTGTGCCCCATGTGGCGGCCGGAGATGGTGGGCTCCACGCAGCCTGTGGCGGACCAGTCCCTCAGGTGCTCCATGGGCACGCCCCGGCGTTTCCAGGCCTCGAACACGGCCAGGTCGTTGTGCAGGGAGGGCGTGGCCCCGGTGACGTGGTTCACCTCGCACAGACGCAGGAGATAGGCGTCCGAGTTCACCCCCGGGCAGAACCGGGCGTTCACGTTGGGGTCCCGCAGGCCCAGCATCTCCGTGACCTTGAGGAGCAGGTAGGTCATGTCGCAGACCGCATCCCCGCCGTCCGGGGTCACGCCCCCCAGGGTGATGGCCTGATCCGAGGAACTGCCGCCGAACAGGTGGTTGCCGATGTCCGGCACCAGAGGCACGTGGTCCGTGGTGCGCAGAAAGAAGTCGCCCAAAAGCTCCAGGGCCTCCCGGATGTACTTCTCCCGGGCCGCCGGGGTCTTTTTGCCCTCCATGTCTTTCAGAAAATAGGGCTGGAGCACCTGGTCCAGCCGTCCCAGGGAAAATCCCGTGTTGGTGTTTTCGTTGTGCAGGGCGATCCAGGCGAGCCACACGGCGGCCAGCGCCTCGTACAGATTCCGGGCCGGGAGGCGCGGCACCCGGGCCAGAGCCCGGGCCATGCGGCCAAGCTCATGTTTTCTTTTGGGATCAGCCTCGGCATCCGCCAGCCGCCGGCACTCGGAGGACAGGTTCGCGGCGTAGGTTGCAAGCCCGCCAAGGGCCGCCTCCATGCCTTCCAGCGTGGCCC
>JAHJUF010000385.1 GCA_018829095.1 Pseudomonadota bacterium
GCTCGGGCCGTTCCCCGGTACGGCCTTGCCTTGGAGGCAGGCACGCTTCAGCCGGATGGACCAGTCATAAACCGCCCGGCCCTTGCCCGCAAGGGCTATCAGCCTGTTGAAAAACAGGCATTGAGCAGGCTGTTCAAGAAGGAGGAACCATGGGCAACACCGTGAAGACCACGCTTCTCCTGGCTGTCATGACCGTGTTCCTGGTCCTGGTGGGCCAGGTCCTGGGGGGCCGCCAGGGCATGATCGTGGCCCTGGTGTTCGCCGGGGTCATGAACTTCTTTTCCTACTGGTTCTCGGACAAGATCGTGCTTCGCATGTACCGGGCCCGGGAGGTCTCCCCGGCCGAAGCCCCCCGGCTCCACTCCATCGTGGAGACCCTGGCCGCCCGGGCGGGCATCCCCAAGCCCCGGGTGGCCATCCTGCCCCAGGACGCGCCCAACGCATTCGCCACGGGCCGGAACCCCTCCCACGCCGTGGTGGCCGTGACCCAGGGGCTGTTGAACCTCATGGACGATGGGGAGGTCACCGGGGTCCTGGCCCACGAGCTGGCCCACGTGAACAACCGGGACATCCTCCTGGGCTCCATCGCCGCCACCATGGCCGGGGCCATCATGATGCTGGCCAGCATGGCCCGGTGGGCCGCCATCTTCGGCGGCCGGGGCAGAGACGACAACTCCCCCGGAGGCGTCTTCGGGCTCATCGCCATGTCCATCCTGGCTCCCATCGCGGCAGTGCTCATCCAGGCGGCCATTTCCCGGAGCCGGGAGTTCCAGGCCGACGCCACCGGGGCCCGGATCGCGGGCAACCCCCAAGGGCTGGCCCGGGCCCTGGAAAAACTGGGGGCCTATTCCGCCCGGATGCCCATGCGCCAGGGCGAGGGCGCCGTCAAGGCCACGGCCCACATGTTCATCGTCAATCCCCTCTCGGGCCGGAGCATGGCCAGCCTCTTCTCCACCCATCCGCCCGTCGAAGAACGGGTGGCCCGGCTCATGGGTTCCACGATCCTGCCCGCCTCCGGGCCCATCCACCCCGGCGGCCGGGGCGCGCGGGGAAAAGACGAGGATTTTTGGAAAAGGATGCAGTGACCCGAGCTGTGATGCCCAAAAAACCGACGAGGGAGCCCGGAAGGGCTCCCCTTTTTTCACCAGGACCCGCGAGAACCCATCTCCGCAGGAAAGATTTTTGAAATGGGTTCAACAGCAAAGGGCCGGGTTGCCCCGGCCCTTTGTGGGTGCTGCCTATGTCATCTGGAATCGGTCTATTTGCGAGGCTTTCTCTCCATCCCCGCCAGCCGAATATAGCCGGAGCGGTAGTAGCTGAATGCCAAGAGGGGATACGAAGGCGCGGACTGTTCCCCATCCCTTTCGTTGCTGTTGATCAGGATGCCAAGCTTCTTCATGGCTTCCTCCTTTCGCCGGTCCTTTGGGGCCGGCTTTGGTCGGGCCGCGTTTTCCGGAGCATTTTCCTTTTGCCCCGCCGCCGTCTCGCGGGCCCGGCCCTTTGACGGCGTTTCGGGATGGTTTGACTAGTTTTTACTAGTCTCTATCGGCCCGCCATCCCGTAAAAAGCTTGGATTCGCGTACATCTTCGCGCGCTCCTTGTTGGGCCTGGAGGAAAGTTAAGCCATATGACGCGGTGTGTCAAGTTTTTTTGTCTTGCGGCAAGTCAATCGCTAGCAAATCAAACGCTTCCCGGGGGCCGCCCTTCAAAACCCCGCTTGCCACAACGCCCCGTCATGCCTAAAATGACAAATGATACCCTTTCACCAACCTGATCCTGGACGGTCCATGAAATCCTTTGTCATCCTTTTCATCGCCCTGGTATTCGCCCTTTCGGCCAGCCCCGGCGGCGCGGCGCTGCCGAAAACCACCCCGGTTCCGGACGCGTCCCCTGTGGCCGCCCAGGAGGCGGGCCTTCTGGCCGCAGCCGCAGCCGGGGACGACGACACGGTCCGGGACCTGTTGAAGCAGGGTGCCCAACCCACGATCCTCGACGACAAGGGCGACACGCCCCTGCACCTGGCCGTGGCCAACGGGCACGAGAAAACCGCCCGGCTCCTCATGGAGGCCGGGGCGGACGCGAACGCCGTCTCCGAGGAGTTCGGGGAGACCCCCCTGTTCCTGGCCGCCTCCCTGGGGCTTTCCAAAACCGTGGAGCGTCTCATCGAGCACGGGGCCCGGGTGGATGCCCGGGACCGCCATCTCCAGACCCCGCTCCACATGGCCGTGTACCAGCGTCATGCCGATGTGGTGGAGATCCTGCTGAAAAACGGGGCCCGGGTGAACACCGGCGGCGGCCTGCACCGCATCACCCCCATCATGGTGGCCTCGGCCCTGGGAAGCGTGGACCTGGTGAAAACCCTTCTCCGCCACGGAGCCTACGTGAACGCCCGGGACGACCTGGGCCAGACCGCCCTGTACCTCGCCTCCTACGCGGGCAACACGGAGGTGGTGAAGATCCTCCTGGACGCGGTCGCGGACGTGCACCCCGTCACCGAGACCCAGGGCCAGGACGCCCTCATGGTGGCCTCTGCCGCCGGATTCACGGACATCGCCCGGATGCTCCTGGAACACGGCGCGGTCTACGACAGAAAAGACAAAACCGGCACCACGGCCCTGATGTACGCCGGCTTCAACCGTCACGCGGAAATCGTCAACCTGATGCTCAACCGCCAGTCCATCACCATGCGGAAGAATGAAGGCGAGGAAGAGCCTCAAAAGCCAAGGGAGGAAGGAAAAACCGGGGAGCAAAGGGAAGAGCAAAACAACGAGCAAATAGGGGAAAAGCCGCCGACGGCCGATGGGGAAGGGGAATCGAAGGAGTAGGAGGGCCTTCTTGCAGAGGTCTTGGCCCCCGCAGACAATCCCCGCCCCCCCTTTGGAAAAGGGGGGAGATTCCCCCCGGAAAATCAGAGGGTTTCCGGCTCCTTCAAGAACACCCCTCGATCCACAACGCCTGGGGCAGCCTGCCGGTTCTCAGACGGAGCACCCTGCCCTCCTCCACCTCGAAAACCATGGCCCGGCCAGGGGCGGTATCCACGGTGAGGGTTTTTCCCCGGGCTCCAAGATACGGGTGGGGCCTTTCCTCGACCCCCGGGCCGTAGGCCGCCCGCACCTGACTTTCCGTGGACCCCACCCCCACGCCCCGGTCCGTGGGCACATCCGTTGAGTACACGTCCACCCGGACGATGATCCCCTCTGACACCATGAACCCCAGCCGGGTCATGTCTCCCCCGGGATACAGGTAATGGCATGCCGGGTCCGGCTTGAATCGGCCGCCCATCCAGGTGCTGGTGAGTGGCTCGCCCAGGGCCGTCGCCGCCTGGTCCACGGTCATGCCCAGGAACACTGGCCCGCAGCCGTTTTCGTGGAGGACGAGCCCCGGCTCACCGGCCCACGCGGGACCGGTCAGAGCCAGGGCCAGGAAGAGGACTCGAAAAGGGATCATGCGGCTTTCTCCCCCCACACCACGGCCTGGGTGCCCAGGGCGAATCGCTTGAATCTTACCCTGAACAGACCCGCGTTGGTGAAGAGTTCGGCCAGGGCCGGGGGAGTAAGGAAAGCCTGGGTGGTTTCCGGGAGGTACTGGTAGGCGTCCCGGTCCCGGGCCACCACCCGGCCCAGGAAGGGGATCACCGCCTTCATGTGAAAACGGACAAAGGGCGCCAGGACCCCGGGCGGGGGCGGCGAGGTCTCCAGGCAGGCCACCCGGCCCCCGGGGCGCACCACCCGCGCCATCTCGGAAAGGGCCTTTTCCCGGTCCGTGACGTTCCGCACCAGGTAGGCGGAAACCACGGCGTCAAAGGAATTTGCGGCAAACGGCAGGGCCAGGGCGTCAGCCCGGACCCACGGGAGATCCTTTTCCCTCCGGGCTCCCAGGGCGATCATTTCCGGCGTGAAATCCGAGGCCACCACCAGGCCGCCAACGGCTTCCAGGGCTGCCAGGGCAGCCACAGCCCCGGTCCCGGCCCCGGCGTCCAAAACCCGGGAGCCGGAGACCACCCCCGCCGCACCCACGAGAAACCGCCGCCAGGCCCGGTCCCGGCCGCCGGTCATGAGGAAATTCATAAGATCGTAGCGCCCGGCGATGCGGCCGAACATCTCCCGCACCTGGCGCGACTGGTCCTGGGGCATCCTTTTCTCCGGGCGGTCCGGGGAAACCCGGGCTGCCATGTTTTCCGTCATTTTTCCAGGCAGCCGCCTGGAGAACGGCCCGAGTCCGGCAACCCTCAATACTTTCTTGGATATGCCAATTCCGGATCCTGGGTGAGCTTTTTGTAGAACCCCCCGGCCCGGAAGCCCCGGGTGATGGTGATGGCTCCTTCGGGGCAGGCGGCCAGGCAGCAGCCGCAGGCCACGCAGGCCGTGATGCCCGGGGCCAGAAGGGAAAGTTCGGGCAGGGGCTTTTCCTTGCCCTCGCGTTTCCCGAACCGGACGGACCGGGCCGGGCAAATGCGGGTGCACAGGCCGCAGCGGGTGCACTTTTCCCCGTCAAAAAAAAGCTCGCCCGTGAGCATGACCGCCGGGTCCGTATAGTCGGGCACGAACATCCTGTCCAAAAGGGTCAAACGGTTCATGATCCCTGCCTTTCCACCCTCGGGGGGTCGTCCGGGCCGCCTTCGAACCACGTCACCTCCTGGATTTCCCGGGGCACCGCGCCATCGGCGGGCTGGGACGGCCAGCCCAGGGCCAGGCATTCATCAAGTCTGTAGGGGTATGCGACCCCCAGGCGCTTCCTCCACTTGGGGAGGTACAGGGGCAGCTTGATCATGCCCAGCCAGCAGGAGGCCGCGCCCAGGCTGTGGGCCGCGAGCACCATGTTCTGTCCGCAGATGCCGATGTCCACCGCCGGACGGGACACGCCCCGGTCGTCCTGATAGAGCAGGACCAGGGTGGGGGCTCCGTGAAAGACCGGGGCCTTGTCCTCGGCGATGACCTTCAACAGGGAGAAGGGCACGGGGTGGAGGGTGTTCTTCATGAGCCGGATGAGGGCACGGGTGCCGGGGCCCATGATGGCCCGGCGCACGGGTCCCCGGGTGTAGTCCAGGCCCTTCATGAAGAGCTTGGACATCTTCCTGGCATCCTCTTCCAACTCGGCCAGTATTTCGGGGCTTTTGATCACCGCGAACTTCCACGGCTGGGCATTCCCCGCTGAGGGCGCGAACCGGCCGGCCTCCAGGATGCGGCGGATCATGGAGTCGGGCAGGGGTTCCTTCTTGAACATCCGGATGCTCCGGCGCTCGAAGATGACCTTCTCCACGGGGTTGAACTCCATGCCCTCCTGGTAGGTTCCCAGGGGGGAAAGCTCCGGGGCGGCGGCCTCGGGGGCCTTCTTGCGGGCTGTTTTCTCAGCCATGGCGGGTTCCTCCTCCCTTTTAGGGGCTATTTCCTTTTTCGGCGCGGCAGGTTTTCAGGTGCGTCTTCAACTCCTCCAGGGTTTCGGCCGGATAAAGAGTCCCGGCCATGGCGTCCCAGACAGGCAGGGTGCGGGCCTTCATCTCCTCCAGGTCCTGGGGCAGCATATCCACCTTTTTCAGGCCGTAAGCGATCATGGCGTCCAGGCACTTCTGGTTGTCCTTGCGGACCTCGTCGCAGAACCTCTGCTCCACGGGGTAGCGAGTGTCCAGGATATTCTTTCTATGGATCTCGGGGAGCTTGTTCCAGGCTTCCAGGGTCACCAGGATCAGGGCCGGGGAATAGCGGATGCGCACAGGGTTAACATACCGCACCACGGAATACATCTGGGCCCCCACCATCCAGATGGCCGGGGAAAGGACCGAATCCACGATTCCCTGGCGGATGGACGCGGATGCCTCGGGAACATTCACAGGGATGGGATTGGCCCCCAGGGCCTTCAACATCTCCTCCTCCAGGGGTCCGTACCAGGTGAGGAACCTGGAGCGGGCGAAATGCTCGGGCTTGGACAGGGGCAGGCGGGTGCTATACAACTGGTCGAAATCCTGGTCGATCCAGGACTGGATCTTGTAGCCCCGGGCCAGGGCCAGGGCGTCGAAGCTGTCCCTCATGTTTTTCTTGACGTAGTCCACCTCGTTCCAGCCCTCAAAGAGGAAGGGCAGCTCCAGGACGGCCATCTCAGGCACGGCCAGAGTGACCCCCTGGCCCGAGAGCCCGGCCCCGTCCAGCTGGCCGATGTGCATCTTGCGCACGTAGTCCTCATCGTCGCCCATGATCCCGCCCCAGTAGACCTTGGTGGCCAGTTCGTGGTTGGTCACCTCGTCCATCCAGGGGTCCACGATCTTCTTGATCTGCCGGGCCCAGCCCACACTGTCCGGAGCCAGGGTGGCCATCTTCCATAGGTATTTCGGCTCACCCCAGGCAGGGCCGGAAAGAAAGAAAACCAGGGCCAGGCAAAAAAACACGATGCGGAAGGAAGAGTTCCTCGTCGTCATGACTCTCTTTTCGTGGGCTGAGGGTTGAACAGGCAAAAGGGCGGCGGATCACACCGCAGCCTTGGAGGTCGCCGGAGCCGGACGGGCCACGGCGTGCCGCATGGCCGCCCGGGCCTTCTTCCGGTACTCGTCCAGGACCTGACGATAACGTTCCACAGCCTCCTCCCCGGGAATGCGGCCCGTGGCAAAGGTGTCCAGCATCCTCTTCTTGCCCGCCACATGCTCCTGCAAGGCCTTATCGTCCAGGGTGTCCAGAAACATCCGGATCATTTTTCTGCGAAGGGGCCTGGACGAATTGGAGAGGAGAAGAAAAACCAGGTTGTCCGTGGCCTCGGCCACCAGGTCTTCGGAAAGGACCTCCAGGTCCGTGATTTTCTCCCGGTCCGAAAGGGAGGCCAGTTCCTCGTCCAGGAGGTCCGAGAGCGCCTGGATGCTCCTGGATGAGACCCGCTCCAGGGCCACCCGGAGCATGGCCGGGAAGTAGGAGGCCCAAAACTCCCAGATCTCGTCGATGAGAAAGGGGTCAACGAAAAACTCGCCCTCCCCCCCGTCCTCCCGCTGGAAAAGGAGGCGGAGGAAATCCACTCCTGCGTTCTTCCGGACATCCTGAACATATATCCCGTCCCCGTGGCGGATGTCCAGAACCTGCATGGATTCCAGCTGTTTCAACGCAATGCGCAGGCTGGTGCGGTCCACCTCCATGATCCGGGCGAGTTCCCGCTCCGTGGGGAGCTTCCCCCCGGCGGGGAACTTCTTGGTGAAGATCCAGAGAGCCATCTGGTTCAGGGCTCTCCGGTGAGGCTGGATCCCTGCCATGGCGGGGCGTCCTTTCTATTTTTGTCTCTCCGGGCGGATTTCTTCTTGACAGTCCGGCAAATTTCTTCTCTAAATTGGTTTACACAATCGGCAATAATGCGTCAACCATTAAATGCCGAACGACCGAATCCGAAAAGCGACCCGGAGGGAAAAATGCGAGACGTCTATGTGGTGGGAATCCACACCCTGCGCTTTGGCAGGTACCTGGAAAAAAGCATCAAGGACCTGGCCTGCGAAACCACGGCTGGATGCCTGGCCGATGCCGGGGTGGACAAGGCCGACATCCAGGCCCTCTGGTTCGCCAACTCCGGCTGGGGCGACTCGGGCCAGTCCTGCATCCGGGGCCAGGTGGCGCTGAGGCCCATGGGGGTGGACAAGATCCCCATCACCAACGTGGAGAACGCCTGCGCCGGGGGCTCCACAGCCTTTCACCACGCCTGGCTGGGGGTGGCCTCGGGGCTCTACGACCTCACCATGGCCGTGGGGGCGGAAAAGCTCTACAACACGAACCGCATGGCCATCTTCGCGGGCTTTCTGGGGGGCATCGACATCGAGGACTGCGTGAACATCGTGAAAAACCTCACGGACTTCCAGCTCACCGACGAGGACCAGAAGAAGATCGAGGCCTTCCGGGCCAAGTACCCACCCCCGGCCAGAAAACCGGGAAAGAAGAAGCCCAAATCCGTCAAGGAGCGGGCGCGCGACCGGCTCAAGGAGATCAAGGACCAGGCTGTGGTGGCCATCCGCCTGGGGGAGGCCCTGGGTTACGGAGCGGTCCGGGAACTGGCCAAAGCCGGCGGCGGGGACCACTCCCCCTTCATGGACGTCTATGGCTTTGCCGCCCGCCAGCACATGAAACCATTCGGCTCCACGGTGGAACAACTGGCCATCGTCGCC
>JAHJUF010000386.1 GCA_018829095.1 Pseudomonadota bacterium
GGATCGCCGTGGCCGTGCTGGTGGAGCACGGGGAGCACGGGGCCTCCACGGCCGCGCCCATCGCCCGGGAGGTGATCGCCAGGTACCTGGGGGTGGAGGTCGAGGGTCCCCCGGAGTACGTGCCCGGGGAGGATGAACCCATCGGGGACTGAGACATGACCGGAAAAAAGACCATCCAGAACGTGGAATGGGGGATCCTGGCCGTGGTCCTGATCCTGGCCGCCGTGGGGCTGATCAACCTCCACAGCGCCGTGGCCAGGCCGGGGAACGGGTTTTTCACGGGGATCGTGAACCGCCAGCTCGTCTGGTTCTGCCTGGGTTTTGCGACCTTGACCGGGGCGGCGTTCATCCGCTACCAGCTCCTGGATCGCTGGGCCTGGGCCGTGTGGGCCCTGGGGGTGGTCCTCCTGGTGGGGGTCCTGTTTTTCGGGAGAACGATTTCCGGCTCCACCCGGTGGATCATTGCCGGGCCCGTGCGCATCCAGCCCTCGGAGTTCGTCAAGCTGGCGGTTATCGTGGCCCTGGCCCGGGTTTACGGTCGCACGGCGGAGGAGGGGGGGCTCACCCTGGCGGAGCTTCTGCGCCCCTTTTTCCTGGTGGCCGTGCCCGCGGGCCTGATCCTGGTCCAGCCGGACCTGGGCACGGCCATGCTGGTGGGGCTTATCGCCGGGTCCATGACCCTTTTCGCGGGAATCCGCCGAAAGGATCTCCTTGGGCTCGCCACGGCCTGTGCCCTCCTGGTGCCCATTGCCTGGATGAACCTGAAGGACTACCAGAAAAAGAGGATATTCACCTTCCTGGACCCGGATTCCGACCCCCTGGGGGCTGGGTACCACATCATCCAGTCCAAGATCGCCATCGGTTCGGGCATGGTCACGGGCAAGGGATACATGGCCGGCACCCAGAAGGCCCTGGCCTTCCTGCCGGAGCAGCACACGGACTTCATTTTCAGCGTCCTGGCCGAGGAGTGGGGTTTTCTGGGGGGAGTCTTCCTCCTGGCCCTGTTCCTGGCCCTCTTCGCCATGGGCATGGGGGCGGCCTGGCGGTCCCGGGATTCCTTCGGGACCTTCCTGGCCGTGGGGGTGGTTTCCATGATCTTCTGGCAGGTGCTCATCAACGTGGGAATGGTCATGGGCCTCCTCCCCGTGGTGGGGGTTCCCCTTCCGTTCATTTCCTACGGGGGTTCGTCGGTCCTCACCACCTTTCTGGGGGTGGGGCTTTTGCTCAACGTGGGCATGCGCCGGATGCTATTTGAATGACGCGTCCCGGGCGGCATCCAGAGACAAAGGGATTTTCGAACTCGAAAGTGCCTACGGTTAACTATTTGAAATAAAAATGGAAAATTCTGATACCCTCCTTTCCTCTCCCCCCGGCCCGACAAGGAAAAAACCTTTTGACAATGCGCGCCGCCGGGTGGTATGAATCCGCGTCTTTTCCGGTAATGATAATAATGTAGGCCGGTTGTCCAAAGGCGGGGGTATACTCGCAGCTTTTGGGTGTCCGTTCTTTTTTTAACCCATGCGGAGCGGATCATGAACATCGAAGTTATCCCGAATTATTCCACCCTGCTCCAGGTGGCCAACTTCGTCCTGCTCATCATCGTGATGAACGTGATCCTCTACAAGCCCATCCGCAGCATCGTGGCCCAGCGCAGGGAAAGGATGCAGGGTATGCGGGAGGAAATCGGCACATCCCTCGACGCGGCAGAGCAGAAGCGCCGAACCCTGGAGGAGAATCTTGCCGAGGCAAGGGTCGCGGGTCAGTCCAAGAAGGAAGAACTGACCCGGGAGGCGGAACAGGCGGAAAAGGAACTCATCGCCCGGATCAACGAGGAAGCCGCCCGGGAGCTGGGGGAAATGCGGGGCCGGGTCACGGCTCAGGTGGCCGAGGCCAAGGCCAAGCTGGAGGCTGAGGTGGAAGGCTTCGCCCAATCCATCAGCGCCAAGATACTGGGGAGGGCCCTGGCATGAAGAATCGCAACCCGAGGGGCCGCAGACTGTTGGCCGTCACGGCCTTGATTTTCGTTTCGTTCCTTCTTCTTGCGCCGCCCGTGATGGCCTCTTCCGAAGGCGGCCATGGGGAAGCGGCACCCTCTGCTGGCTGGCGAGCCACGGACACCTACCGGGTCCTGAACTTTCTGGTCCTGGCCGGGGTCCTGTTCTTCGCCGTGCGCAAGCCCGCCAAGGCCGCCCTGGCCGGTCGCATCGAGGACATCAAGAAGGAACTGGCCGATCTGGAGGAAAGGAAGCAGGCCGCCCAGGCCGAGATGAAGGCCTACGAGGAGCGGCTGAGCAAAATGGACGCCGAGGCCCGGACCATCGTGGAGGACTACGTGGCCCAGGGTGAGGCGGCCAAGGCCCGCATCCTGGACGAGGCCGGGAAGGCCGCCGAAAGGCTGAAGGAGCAGGCCAAGCGCCACATGGACCATGAGTTCGACGAGGCCCGGCGCGCTTTGAAGGAAGAAATCCTGAACCGGGCCGTGGCCCTTTCCGAGGAAAAAATACGGACCGGCATCAACGATGAGGATCAGAATCGGCTGGTTGGCGAGTATCTAGAGAAGGTGGTGGCACAGTGAAGAAGAATCGCAAGATCGCAAGACGTTATGCCAAGGCCCTTCTTTTGATCGGCCGGGAGGATGGCCGCGTGGAGGCCTACCGGGAAGAACTCACCGGCTTTGCCGGTCTTTTGGAAAAGCAAACCGACCTTGGGGCCGCCATCGAAAGCCCCATTTACCCCACCGCGGCCCGGAAAAAGGTCCTGGAGCAGGTGCTGGTGCGCCTTTCCTACGCTGATGTGATGAGCGCCTTTTTCCTGCTGATGTTCGACAAGGGGCGGATCGGGCTCGTGGACGCCGTCAACGAGGTGTTCCAGGAGCTGGCGGACGAGGAAAAGGGAATTGCCCGCGCCAGCGTGGCCACGGCCGGTGACTTGTCGGACGAGATCGTGGAACAGATCCGCGAGGGTCTGTCCAAGCTCACGGGCAAGGAAGTGCTGGTCACCGTTGCCAAGGATCCCGCTCTTATCGGGGGGGTGGTCACCAGGATTGGAGACCTGGTGCTGGACGGGAGCGTCCGCACGCAATTGGCGAACCTCAAGGAATCTTTGAAAAGGAGCGAGGCGGTCTGATGGAAATAAGAGCCGAGGAAATCAGTCAGATCATCCGGGAGCAGATCAAGGACTACGACAAGAAGATTGACCTCTCCGAGACCGGAACGGTGCTGTCCGTTGGTGACGGCATCGCCCGGGTCTACGGCCTGGAGAAGGTCATGGCCCTGGAACTGGTGGAGTTCACGGGCGGTATCCTGGGTCTTGCCCTGAACCTGGAAGAGGACAACGTGGGTGTCGCCATCATGGGTGAGGACATCCATATCAAAGAAGGCGACATGGTGAAGCGGACCGGTCGCATCGCCCAGGTTCCCGTGGGCGAGGCGGTGCTGGGCCGGGTCGTGGACGCCCTGGGCAACCCCATCGACGGCAAGGGTGCGTTGAACACCACCGAGACCCGCCGCGTGGAGATGGTGGCCCCCGGCGTCATCGCCAGGAAGAGCGTGCACGAGCCCATGTACACGGGCTTGAAGGCCGTGGACGCCATGACGCCCGTTGGCCGCGGCCAGCGCGAGCTCATCATCGGCGACCGTCAGATCGGCAAGACCGCTGTGGCCATCGACGCCATCCTGGCCCAGAAATATTCGGGCATCAAGTGCATCTACGTGGCCTGCGGACAGAAGAAGTCGTCCGTGGCCCAGGTGGTGGCCATTCTGGAGAAGTACGGCGCCATGGAGTACACCACGGTCGTCGCGGCCTGCGCTTCGGACCCGGCCACGCTCCAGTACGTCGCCCCCTACGCGGGCTGCGCCATGGGCGAGTACTACCGGGACAAGGGCGAGCACGCCCTCATCATCTACGACGACCTTTCCAAGCAGGCGGCGTCCTATCGCCAGATCTCCCTGCTGCTCCGCCGGCCGCCCGGACGCGAGGCCTTCCCCGGCGACATCTTCTACAACCACAGCCGCCTTCTGGAGCGCTCGGCCAAGCTTTCCGATGATCTCGGGGCCGGGTCCCTCACGGCGCTGCCCATCATCGAGACCCAGGCGGGCGACGTTTCCGCCTACATCCCCACCAACGTGATTTCCATCACGGACGGTCAGATTTACCTGGAGCCCGGCCTGTTCTTTGCGGGTGTCCGGCCGGCCATCAACGTGGGCCTTTCGGTCTCCCGGGTGGGCGGCGCGGCCCAGGACAAAGCCATGAAGCAGGTGGCGGGCTCCCTGCGCCTGGATCTGGCCCAGTTCCGTGAGCTGGAGGCCTTTGCCGCCTTTGGTTCGGATCTTGACGCAGCCACCCAGGCCCAGCTCACCCGCGGCCAGCGGCTGGTGCAGATCCTGAAGCAGCCCCAGTACAAGCCTCTGCCCCTGGAAAAACAGGTGGCCATCCTCTACGCCGGAACCCGGGGATTCCTGGACAAGCTTCCGTTGGATGTTTTGGCCAAGTACGAGGCGGGCCTCTACCAGTTCCTGGAGACCAAGCACCCTGATCTCCTCACCGGGATTGCCGAAAAGAAAGCCATCTCCGACGATCTGGACGGAAAGCTCGCCGCGGCGCTGAAGGAATACGGCGAGCAGTTCAAGGACACCATCCAGTAAACCCGGGGGAAAGAGGCGATCAATGCCAAGTTTAAAGGACGTAAAGGCCAAGATCGGAGGCGTCAAAAAGACGCGGCAGATCACCAAGGCCATGAACATGGTGGCGGCCTCCCGCCTCCGGGGGGCCCAGCTCCGGATGGAAGCTTTCCGGCCCTATGCGGGGAAATTCGGCGAGGTTCTCTCCAATCTGGCCGCCCGGGCGGGGGAGGATGCCAGCCCCCTCCTGGTGCCCAGGGCCGAGGTCAAGACCGTGCACGTGGTGCTCTGCACCTCGGACCGGGGGCTTTGCGGCGGGTTCAACGCCAATCTTATGAACAAGGCCGAGGATTTCGCCGTGGAAAGGAAGGCCGCCGGCCAGGAGGTGAAGTTCACCTGCTTTGGCAAGAAGGGCCGGGACTGGGCCAGGAATAACGGGTTCGAAAGGGTTACGGACCACCTGGGGATCGTGGGGACCCGCTTCCCCTACACCGTGGCCTCCAAGACGGGGCAGTCGCTCATCGATGGATTTCTCGCAGGCAAGTGGGATGAGGTCTACGTCCTGTTTTCCCGATTCGAGAGCATGGCCCGCCAGAAAGCCACCCTCCAGCAGATCCTTCCCGTGCCGCCGATCGAGATTCAGGAAGAGGAAGGCGGGGAGTTCATGGCCGAGCACATCTGCGAGCCCTCGGCCGAGGAACTCATGGCCAAGCTTCTGCCCATGAGCGTCTACATCCAGGTGTACAGCGGGCTCCTGGAGACTTCCACCAGCGAGCACGCGGCCCGGATGCAGGCCATGGACAACGCCACCAAGGCGTGCAACGATATGCTCGATGAACTGACCCTGGTCTACAACAAGGCCAGGCAGGCGGCGATCACCAAGGAATTGATGGATATTGTCGGGGGCGCCGAGGCCCTTAAAGGATAAAGGGACAGACGGGGCCTGGCCCCGGCACAGGAGGAACGGATGGCTGAAAACATCGGAAGAATCACGCAGGTTACGGGGCCGGTCGTGGACGTGGAGTTTCCCCAGGGGAACCTCCCCTTCATCTACACGGCGCTTCTTATCACCAACCCCGCCATCAACGAAGAAGAAGACAACCTGGTGGTGGAGGTTGCCCAGCACCTGGGCGACAATGTGGTGCGGACCATCGCCATGGACGTCACCGACGGCTTGGTGCGGGGAATGGACGTGAAGGACACAGGTTCGCCCATCATGATGCCCGTGGGCAAGGCCACCCTGGGCCGCGTTTTGAACGTGGTCGGCAGGCCGGTGGACGGGCTGGGGCCCGTGTCCCAGGAAAAGATGATGCCCATCCACCGTTCGGCTCCCACGTTCACGGAGCAGGACACCACGGTCCGGGTCCTGGAGACGGGCGTGAAGGTCATCGACCTTCTGGTCCCGTTCCCCCGGGGCGGCAAAATGGGCATGTTCGGTGGCGCCGGCGTGGGCAAGACCGTCATCATGATGGAAATGGTCCACAACATCGCCATGCAGCACGGCGGCATTTCCGTGTTCGCCGGCGTGGGCGAGCGGACCCGCGAGGGCAACGACCTTTACCACGAAATGAAGGACTCGGGCGTTCTGCCCAAGGCCTCCCTGGTTTACGGCCAGATGACCGAGCCGCCTGGAGCCCGCGCCCGCGTGGCCCTGTCCGCGCTCACCTCGGCGGAGTACTTCCGGGACATTGAAGGCCAGGACGTTCTCATCTTCATCGACAACATCTTCCGGTTCACCCAGGCGGGCTCCGAGGTTTCGGCCCTCCTGGGCCGCATGCCCAGCGCCGTGGGTTACCAGCCCACCCTGGCCGTTGACCTGGGCGAACTCCAGGAGCGCATCACCTCCACGGACAAGGGTTCCATCACGGCCGTCCAGTGCGTGTACGTGCCCGCCGACGACCTCACGGACCCGGCGCCGGCCACCACTTTCGCCCACTTGGACGGAACCGTGGTGCTTTCCCGGCAGATCGTGGAGCTGGGCATCTACCCTGCGGTGGATCCCCTGGACTCTTCCTCCCGAATCCTCGACCCCGGCTACCTGGGCGAGGAGCATTACAACGTGGCCCGGAACGTCCAGCAGATTCTCCAGAAGTACAAGGAGCTCCAGGACATCATCGCCATCCTCGGTATCGAGGAATTGAACGATGAGGACAAGGTCACCGTCTCCAGGGCCCGGAAGATCCAGCGTTTCCTGTCCCAGCCCTTCCACGTGGCCGAGAACTTCACGGGCACGCCGGGCAAGTACGTGAAACTGGAGGACACCATCCGCGCCTTCAAGGAGATCGTGGACGGCAAGCACGACGACGTTCCCGAGCGGGCCTTCTACATGGTGGGCACCATCGAGGAGGCCCTGGAAAAGGCCAAGAAGATGGCATCCGCATAAGCCGGGGAAAAAGAGGAAACCATGGCAGCCGATATTTTTCTGGAAATCGTCACGCCTGAAAAGCTCGTGGTGAGCGAGGAAACCCAGACGGTAGTGGCCCCCGGGAGCGAAGGCGAGTTCGGGGTTCTCCCCGGGCACACCCCGTTCCTCACCACCCTGAAGGTGGGCACCCTGCGCTACAAGGATGCCTCGGGCACGGAGCGCTACGTGTTCATCAACCAGGGTTTCGCCGAGGTGCTTCCGGACCGGGTCACCATCCTGGCCCAGAGCGGGGAGCGGCGGCGGGATATTGACCTGGAGCGGGCCAAGGAGTCCCTGGAAAGGGCCCAGCAAAGGCTCGCTTCCGCGACCGCAGACACGGATTACGAGCGGGCCGTAGGCTCCCTCCTCAGGGCCCAGGCGAGGCTCTCCGTGGCGGAAAGCCGGACAACCGCCCGTATGCAGTAGGACTAACCTTTTCGGAAACCCCGAGGGGCCGGCCGTTTCGGGCCGGCCCCTTTTTGGTTGAAGACCCAGGGTGGAAAAGTCCGGCGTTTTAACCGGGATATCGAGGGAAATTACTGTCTTGAGTGGGGACACTCAGGGATTCTACCGGGGAATACCCCTTGACTTTTCAAGGGCCCCGTCTTTATAGTTTGAATGGAGGAAGATTGGACGAAGAAAGCATCTTACGGGATTTCGACAGGTTGGCCGAAAGGCTGGACCGCCTTGTCCTCCAGTGCGAGGCCTTGGGCAAGGAAAACGTGCAGCTGCGGGACTGGGCCCAAACCCTGGAAGAGGAACTCCAGAAAAAAACCGAGGCCGAAAACCGGCTCATGCAGGAGAGA
Organism: Pseudomonadota bacterium; assembly: GCA_018829095.1. Taxonomy (GTDB): domain Bacteria; phylum Desulfobacterota; class Desulfobacteria; order Desulfobacterales; family Desulfatibacillaceae; genus JAHJUF01. Next base: position 7,830 of record JAHJUF010000386.1, read on the forward strand.
AATGAGGTCCGCTCCCGCATCGACGGTCTTCTGGCCCGCATCCAGGAAGCCGGGCCCCAGAATGGCGGCCCGGCTTAACCGGTCGTGACAAGGATCATGCCTTCCCAACCAAGGGTGACCATCGAGGCGCTGGGCAAAAGCTACACCTTCGAAACCCGGGGGGAGTCCCGCCAGGCCGAGGAAGCTGCAGGGCTGGCGTCCCAGATCATCCGGAAGGTGGAAACCAGCGTCGGGGAAGCCGGCGGTGCCGATAAAATCGCGCTCCTGGTCCTGGCCGTTCTGGATGCTGCGGGGCAACTTGTGGCAGCCGGGGAGAATCACCGGCAATTTGTCGAGAGGATCGGAGCCCGATCCGGAGAACTCCTGTCCCGCATCCCCAAAGGGGAGGCGGGCGCCGGGCGCGACATCCGGCCGGGGAGTCCGGAAGAGCCGTAGGTCGTTACCCATGGTGACCCCTGCCATGTTCGTGATGGGCCAAATGTTCCTTGATCCAACAGCCAAAAAAAGGGAGCCCGACTCGACCCCGGTGAGCACGTTCCGCTTTGCGGAAAAGCCTGAAGGGGCCGACACAGGGCACCCACCTGTGCAAACAGGTTCAAGGATATGACCACACGGCACGAGCGGGGGTCCCAGTCCGGCCCCCTTTAAGGCCGGAGTTCGGACCCGGACCGATCCGGCAATCGGCCCGCCTCCGGCACTCCCGGTCCGCGCGGGCGTTTTCCGGAAAACGGTTCCACCTGCCTCTATCCTCTCCCCTTTGTCCTTCAACCATTGGATAATCATCGCTTTTCAACAAGGGACACGGCCGGAGCCGTGCGCCGGGACTCCCCCGGGGCGGCGAGGCGCTTCCCAGAGGAAAACCCATGGATGTCATTCTATATATAGGGATCGGTCTCCTGGCTTTCGGGGCCGGAGCGGCGGTCGCCTTCCTCATGCGCACCAAGGTCCTTGCCGGACAGGCCGACGAAGCGCAGGTGGAGGCGGACCGCCGGGTGGAAGAGGCCCGGAAACGGGCTGAAACCCTGCTCAAGGAAGCGGAGGTGGGGGCCAAGGACCTGGTTATCAAGCTCCGCACGGAATTCGAGGCCGAAAGCCGGGAAGCCAAAAACGAAATCAAGAAGCTGGAAATCCGCGTCCTCCAACGCGAGGAGAGCCTGGACCGCAAGCTGGACCAGTTGGACAAGAGGGACAGGGATCTCGACGCCCGGGACAACTCCCTGCAAGAACGCCAGAATCAGGTGGCTCAGGCGGAGGAGAAGGCCCGAAGCCTGGTGGCGCAGCAGGAAAAGGAGCTCGAACGCATAAGCGGGCTTACCTCCGAGCAGGCCAAGGAGATCCTGGTGCGGTCCATGGAGAATGAGGCCCGGCACGAGGCGGCCAAGCTGGTCAAGCGCATCGAAAGCGAGGCCAAGGAAGAGGCGGACAAGAAATCCAAGAAGATCATGGCCACGGCCATCCAGCGCTACGCCGGGGATTACGTGGCGGAAAAGACCGTTTCCGTGGTGGAGTTGCCCAATGAGGAGATGAAGGGGCGCATCATCGGCCGGGAGGGCCGGAACATTCGGGCCCTGGAGGCCGCCACAGGCATTGATCTCATCGTGGACGACACCCCCGAGGCCGTGATCCTGTCCGGCTTCAACCCCGTGCGGCGCGAAGTGGCCCGCCTTTCTTTGGCCCAATTGATCGCCGACGGCCGTATTCATCCGGCCCGCATCGAGGAAGTGGTCAAGAAGGTGGAGCAGGAGGTGGAGCAGACCATCCGGGAGGCCGGGGAGCAGGCCACCTTCGACCTGGGGGTCCACGGCATCCATCCTGAGCTGGTCAAAACCCTGGGCCGCCTGAAGTTCAGGACCTCCTACGCCCAGAACATGCTCCAGCACTCCATCGAGGTGGGTTTCCTTTGCGGCATCATGGCCGCCGAATTGGGCATGAACGTCAAACAGGCCCGGCGGGCGGGGCTCCTCCACGACCTGGGCAAGGCTCTGGATCACGAGGTCGAAGGCCCCCACGCCATCATCGGCGGGAAACTCGCCAAGAAGTTCAACGAAAGCCCCAAGGTGGTCCACGCCATCTCGGCCCACCACGAGGACGTGCCCCCGGTTTCGGTCCTGGCCGTGCTGGTCCAGGCTGGGGACAGCCTTTCCGGAGCCCGGCCTGGAGCCCGGCGGGAGATGTTCGAATCCTACATCAGGCGCCTGGAAGACCTGGAAAAGATCGCCAACTCCTTTGACGGGGTGGCCAACACCTACGCCATCCAGGCCGGCCGGGAACTCCGCATCATCGTCCAGAGCGAAAAGGTCTCCGACGACGACTCGGTGCTCCTTTGCCGGGATGTGACCAAGAAAATCGAGGAAAACCTTACCTTTCCGGGCCAGATCCGAGTCACCGTGATCCGGGAGACCCGGGCGGTGGGGTACGCCACGAAGTAGGAATTTGAGGATTTGTCATGAGTGTTCTGGATGTCTTGAAAGAGCGGGGGTTCGTCGAGGCCCTCACCCATGAGGCCGAACTGGTCGAGTACCTGGAGAAGGAGCGAGCCACCTGCTACATCGGATTCGATCCTACGGCGGACAGCCTCCACGTGGGAAGCCTGGTGCCCATCATGGCGCTGGCCCAGATGCAGCGGGCCGGGCACCGGCCCATCGCCCTCATGGGTGGCGGCACAGGCATGGTGGGGGACCCGTCGGGCAAGACGGAGATGCGAAAACTCCTCAACGTGGAAATCGTGGAGGACAACGTCCGGGCCATCGCCAAGCAGCTCTCCCGGTTCCTGGATTTCGATTCCAGCGCGGCCCTGGTGAGGAACAACGCGGACTGGCTCATGGAGCTGGAATACATCCCTTTTCTCCGGGACATCGGCCGGTATTTCTCGGTGAACCGGATGCTCAAGGCCGAGTCCTGCCGCCTTCGCCTGGAGTCGGAGGAGGGGCTTTCCTTCATCGAATTCAACTACATGCTCCTCCAGGCCTACGATTTTCTTGAGCTTTTCGACCAGGAAGGCTGCCGCATCCAGATGGGCGGCTCGGACCAGTGGGGCAACATCGTGGCCGGAGTGGACTTGGTGCGCCGTACGCGGAGCGAAACCGTGTACGGCATCACCTTTCCCCTCATCACCACCAGCTCCGGCGCCAAAATGGGCAAGACCGCCAAGGGGGCCGTGTGGCTCTCCTCGGACCGGACCTCGCCCTACGAGTATTTCCAGTTCTGGGTGAACACCCATGACGACGACATCACGCGGTTCCTGTACCTTTTCACCTTCCTCCCCACGGAGGAGGTGGCGGCCACGGCCGGCCTGTCCGGCCAGGGTGTAAACCCCGCCAAGGCCATCCTTGCCTTCGAGGCCACCCGGCTCGCCCACGGGGACCAGGCCGCCTCTGAGGCCCTGGCGGCGGCTTCGGCCCTGTTCGGGGGCTGGAAGATTCCGCCGAACCTGTTGCCGTCGTCAGCCATTCCCCGCCAGGCCGGGGTAGGGGAGGAGTCCACGCCTTCCACGGAGGTGGAGGAATCGAGGCTGGCCTCGGGCATTCCTGCTTTTGAGCTCTTTGCCGAGGTGGGGCTGTGCGATTCCCGAGGCGCGGCCCGCCGGCTTCTGTCCCAAGGCGGAGGGTACGTGAACGACCAGCGGGTGGAGATGTTCGACCGCCCGGTGACCCTGGAGGACGTCCGGGACGGCTCCCTGATTCTGAGGGCGGGCAAGAAGCGGTATCATCGAGTTATTCCAGCTGGTTAGAAAAGCCGGTTCCCGGGATGCCGCCAGGGCCCAATTTTCTTGACAAAGGCCCCGCGGAAGACTATTGTATTACTTACCTTGACGGGGCTCTCCCATTGCGAATGGGCGAGCCCCGAAAAGGTTTCAGGGGGTTGAAAAAACCTCTTGACAGGCGAGGCCTCAAAGGCTAAAAATCGCCTTCGTTCACAGCGGGTCGCTGGCTACGGAGCCTACTAAATAGTGGGTTTCTCCGGGCTGGGAGCTTGGCGGCGGACGGAAACAGCAGCAAAAAGGCCTTGACACGAGGCTGGAGAAAGAAATAAAGTTTTAGGTTCCTGCGGTGAACAAAGCGGGTTGCAGGATAGCAAAAAGGCCTTGACAAAGGGCTGGAGAAAGAAGTAGGTTATGAAGTTACCCGCGACGAGCAAGGCGGGTTGCAGGGGCAGCAAAAAGGCCTTGACAAAGGGCTGGAGAAAGAAGTAGATTATGAAGTTACCCGCGATGAGCAAGGCGGGTTGCAGGGCAGCAAAAAGGCCTTGACAGACAAGGCCAAAATGACATAGGATTTCGAGTTACCCGCCTCGGATGCCGGGGCGCTTTGATCTTTGAAAACCAAATAGCGACGGACGCGTTGAATCGGCCTAGTCAATTCGATGAATTACCCCGGCAACGGGGTGAAGGTTTTCATTGGAGAGTTTGATCCTGGCTCAGAATGAACGCTGGCGGCGTGCTTAACACATGCAA
>JAHJUF010000387.1 GCA_018829095.1 Pseudomonadota bacterium
ACGAGGTGGTTTCCTCCCTGAACGAGTACGCCGAGGTGCCGGACAACATGCGGCACAAGATCACCTTCCGGGTGGACCGCCAGGACGAGATCATCCCCGGCTGGCCCGAGTGGGTTCAGGACTGGTCGTACACGGCCAGCATCCCCGAGCTGGCCGGAAAGCCCATCACCCTGTCCTACCAGGGCACCCCGGCCACGGAAAACTACCTCACCAACCTGGTGCCCACCCGTCTGGCCGGTGAAACGGACGAGGAATACCTGGCCCGGTGGCCTTCGTCCCTGAACTGCACGCTGATGAGTGTGAAACCCGAACTCAAGGTGGACGGGGTCACCAAGGCCTCGGGAACCTTCGTGGATTTCGGCTACGACCAGGTTTTCACCATGATCATCACCAGCCCCGGGGGCTACAACAACGACACCATCCAAAACGAGATCACGGCCGGCACCTATCAGGCCGTGGTCCTGAACCTGGGGGTCATCTCCAAGGAGTTCTGCACGGCCCGGGAAACCCATATGCGGGCGGTCCATGCCCAGCTCACGGCCGGGAACACCGACGGCGTCACCCGGGACAATTTCTTCGGCGAGGTCCTGTTCGCGGCGGGTCTGAAATATTGGGCCCAGAACAACTTCAACGACATCATCACCGCCAAAACCCAGGGTGTGCAGGTGGTGCGGCTCCCCAGCGAGGGAATTTTCTCCTACGATCTCAACATCACCTGGACCACGGACTGGTTCGGCAACACCACCCCCTCCACGGCCACCCCAGGGGGGTTCGGCACGGACGTGGACCTGGATGTCACCACCGTGACGCCCGGGGACGGGGACACGGAAAAGACCAAGGGTTTCCTCCTCACCGCCGGGATGAACGGCTCCCGCATGGAGGCTGCGGTCTACGACGAGATGATCTACCCCCTGGAGGACATCACCAACACGGGCATCTCCACGGCCCACGCCATCATGAAGGCCAGCGAGGAAGGCAAGCCCATCTACGCCATCACCTCGGAGAACGCGGCCGACGTCATTCCGCTGCTCACGGTCTCGGCCACGGCCAAGAACGCCATCACCGCGGCGGTGAACGCGGGCAAGACCGTGGTCATCCCCCGGGACCCCGTGCTCCTGGACGGCTGGTGGGCCGGGACGGGCTACGTGGTGGCGGACCCGGACACCGGGGCCGGGGCCTACATGATCTCCGGCGGGGCGGCGGGCGGCGAGAAGAAGTGGCCCACCCTGCACCCCTTCATCACCTTCACCATCGGCGCGGTGCTCGCCATAGCGGGCGTGCTGGCCACCACCCTCACGGCCGGCATCGGCCTGGCCATCGCCGGAATGCTGGTGGCCTGCTACGACCTGTTGACCACCCTCTCGGACGTGCTCTCCGATCCGGATATCCCGGAAGACACCAAGGAGATCATCAAGGGCGCCCTCATCATGTTCGCGGCCATCGGAGCCATACTAACCATAGCGGGCATCTTCCTCGGCGGGGTGACGGTCTTCGTGGCCATCGTCATGCTGTATATGGTCCTGTCCATCATCGCGTGCAGCATCCTCACCACCCTGGGGCCCATGCTGGCCAAGAGGAGGCAGCAGATTGACGACCTTACCGACGGGGCCAGCCTGACGTTGGGGATCAAGATCTGGATGGCCCGGGCGGCCAGATGGGCCGTTCCCCGGCCCTCCGGGGCCTGGATGTTCGAATTCTCTCGGGCAGGGGGGTCGGTATGCTGACGGAAAAGGAAGAGCGGTTCCTGAAGATGCGGCGTTCCATGAACCGGGCCTGGCCCTGGTTGGGTTCGTTCCTCCTGGTGTTCGTGGCCGGAGCCTGGCTTTGGCTGGCCAGGTTTTCGCCCCTGATGTTCAATCCGTTCAATCTGGTGGAGCGCCTGGGGGCCGGAGACGTGGACCCAGCGACGCTTTCCCTTCTGGCCGCCATGGGTTCCCTGGCCTTTGTCACCATCGGGTTTCTCCTTTTCTGCGTGGTCCTTCTTCTTTTCGGGTCCATGGCCACGGAAAAGAAATTGCTTCGAATCATTGACCAGACCCAGAACCGGCCTTGCGAGCCGCACGGGGGGTTGCAATGAGAGCCAAGATCGCGTTCGTCCTTATCCTCGTCGGGGCCATGGCCCTGGGAGCCCTGCCCGCGGCGGCCGACCAGGCCATGATCGTGAACGGCACCGCCTGGCTTGCCGCCAACCAGAACCCGGACGGGTCTTTCGGCGGCGAGATCGCCAGCCCGGCCACCGTGTTCCAGAGCACCTCCCAGGCCCTGCGAACCCTTTCCGCCACCCGGCCCGAGCCCGCCTGGTCGGCGGGGATCGCCTGGATGACGGCCCAGGACCCCGCGGGAGTGGACTACATTTCGCGCAAGATCCGCGCTCTGGCTCCCACGGGCGCGGACCTGTCCGCCCTGGTGGCGGTCCTGGCCGCGGCCCAAAACGCGGACGGGGGATGGGGCGCGGACGCGGGTTTTGACAGCGATCTCCTGGACACCTCCCTGGCCCTGGCCGCCCTTTCGGCGGCCGGAGCGGCCCAGGCCCTGGCGGACAATGCGGTGCTGTACCTCCTGAACCGCCAGAACGGGGATGGCGGCTTCGGCCTGCTTTCCGGCGATGATTCCGCGCCCTACAACACGGCCCTGGCCATGGACGCCCTATTGGCCTGGCAGGCTGAATACGGATCCCTGGCCGTGGTGACCAACGCCCTCTCCGACGCCGGGGACTGGCTCGTGACCTTCCAGAACCCCGACGGCGGCTGGGGGGACCCGGCCAGCACGGTGTTCGAGTCCGGCCTGGCGGGCCATGCCCTGGCCCTGGCCTCCCACGTCTTTGACTACACCTCGGTGCGCCAGTATCTGGAGGGCGCCCACGCCGGGGGAGCCTGGAACGCCAATGCCTACGAGACCGCCATCGGCGTCCGGGCCCTGTCCATCCTTCTTACGTCCAACCTGGTCATTGAATCCGGGGACATCGAGTTTTCCGAGGACATGCCCCTGGCCAACGAGGCCGTGGCCATCACCGCCACGGTGGCCAACATCGGCCTGGGGGCCGTGGACAATGTGAAGGTCCGGTTCTACAACGGCGATCCGGCCGGGGCCGGCGTCCAGATCGGCGCGGACCAGACCATCCCCACCATCGCGGCCGGTGGTTCGGCCCAGGCGGCCCTCACCACCCAGTTCGCCCTGACCGGGACCTACGACATCTACGTGGTCGTGGACCCGGACAACGCGGTGGACGAGACCTCGGAGATCGACAACCAGGCATCCGCCACCCTCCATGTGGTGGTGCCGGCCCCGGACCCGGAGGTCTTGAACACGGGCCTGTCCTTCTCTCCGGCCTCCCCCTCCCAGGAACAGGCCTTCACCTTCTCCGCCCTGGTGACCAACGTGGGCCGCCTGGACGCGGCCAATGTCCTGGTGCGGTTCTATGACGGCGATCCCTCGGCCGGAGGCACGGTCATCGGCGAGGATACCCTGGCCGCCCTGGCCGTGAACGCCTCCGCCACGGCCTCGGTGTCCTATTCCATCGCCACGGCCGGAACCCGGAACCTCTATGTGCGGGTGGACCCGGACAACGCCCTGGCCGAGAGCCGGGAGGACAACAATCAGGCCATGGCTCCGGTGACGGTCACGGCCAGGCCTGACCTCTGGATCGGCGCGGGCGATGTGCTGTTCACCCCGGCCGGGCCGGACCAGGGGGCGTCCTTCACCATCACGGTGACGGTGCGCAACCGGGGCGCGGCCACCGCGCCCTCCTTCAAGGTGTCGGCCTGGGGCGGGGACCCGGACGCCGGGGCGGACCTGTGGGTGGAGTGGACCCTGACCCACCTGGCCGCCGGGGATTCCATCAGCCTTGAGGCCTATCCCCTGGCCCTGGCCAGCGCCGGGACCTACACGCCGTATGCCCGGGCGGACTCCGCCAATGTGGTGGCTGAAATCCGGGAGGACAACAACGAGGCCACGGGTCTGGTGACCATCAGCCCGGTGCCGGACCTTTCCGTCTCCGCCATGCAGATCCGCACGGACCCCACCTTCCTCCTGCCGGCCACGGATTTCACGGCATTCGCCACCGTCACCAACCAGGGGGACGGCGACGCCCTCACCGTGGTGGCGGGCTTCTACGACGGCGACCCCGGGGCCGGGGGCAGCCCCATGGGCACCCAGACCACCATCCCACTCCTGGCCGGGGGCGCTTCCGTGGAGATCACCTCCACTCTCCAGTTCGCCGGAACGGGCCTGAAGGAGATCTGGGTCATGGCGGACCCGGGCCATGCCATCGCCGAGATCCGGGAGAACAACAACACGGCCGGTCGCGGGGTGTACGTGAGCGCCCGGCCGCCCTTTGAGTGGGCGGACAGCTTCGTGGCCTGCCTGGATGACAACGGCCGGCTTTACACGGCCAAAAGCAACGGTGACGGAACCTTCGGTGCGCTCACGTATCTCTGGTACATCGGGAGCGGCAATGCCCGGGGCGTCTGCATGGAGGACTTCGACTCCGACGGCGATCTGGACATCATCGCGGGACGTAACGCGAGCGGCGATTCCGCCTACTTCCTGTTCGAAAACAACGGCGCGGGCGCCTTCCATCACAAGGGCCAGGTGGGCCTGCTGCCGGGCGCGGCTTCCTACGCCATGGACATGACGGCCGGGGATTTCAACAACGACGGCCGACCGGACTTCATCGCCCAGGGCAACAACGCCACCACGGGCATCTTCCTGCAAAACCCGGACGGCACCTTCACTGCAACCATGCTGGCCTTGTCGAACACGGGCCGGGGCCTGGATTGCGGCGACCTGGACGACGACGGCAACCTGGACGTGGTGCGCGCGACCAATCCCGGCTACGTGTTCGTGATGCTGGGCAACGGCGACGGCACTTTCGCCGCTCCCGTGAACCTGGGAGACTTCGCGGACGACCCCTACGGCCTGGCCGTGGCGGATTTCGACAACGACGGCATGCTCGATTTCGTCATGAACCGCGGCAGCAACGGCGACACCTATATCTACTGGGGCAACGGCAACGGCACCTTCACCGCCGGGGGCTACGTGGCCTCCCTGGACCACAACAACCACGGCTCCTTTGACGCCTACGACCTGAACGCCGACGGCGCCGTGGACATCGTGGCCTCCGACTACTCGGGCAAACACTTCTACTACTACCCGGGCAACGGCAACGGCACCTTCGGCGCCAAGACCACCATCGGAACCGCGACCAACTATGTCCTGTCCGTTTCGGCCCCGCCCAGCCGCCAGTTCGGCGCGCCCTACGCCATCATCGCGCCTTTGGCCCAGGAAATCGCCCTGGGGGGCACGGCCAACCTGGACGGCTCGGGTTCCGAGGACTCGGACGACTTCGGGACCATCACGTCCCACGCCTGGACCTTCGGGGACGGCGGCACGGCTTCCGGGGCGGCTGCCAGCCATGCTTACAGCTCCGGCGAGGGGGCCGAGGGTATTTATACGGTCAGGCTCCTGGTGACGGACAACTCCGGGAACAAGGACGACGGGTACGCCGCCGTCACCGTGAAGGGGGCCGGCCCCACGGCTGACGCGGGCGGACCCTATGACGTGGGGGAGGACGCGGCGGCCGATGGCGTGTACACCTTCTCCCTGGACGGCACGGGCTCCATGGACGCCGGGGGCGTGGCGTCCTGGGAGTGGGTGCTGGGCGACGGCCTGTTCGACGACTTTGCGGACGGCGTTGCGGATGGCTTCGTTCCCTCGGAGGGCACCTGGGAGGTGAACGCCGGGGCCTACCGCCAGACCAACGAGAGCGCCGACCGGAGCCGGAACCTGGCGGGCGACGCCAACTGGGACGACTGCGTGGTGGAAACCGACGTCACCCTGGTCTCGGGCACCGGAGGGGAGGCCCATGTCCTCCTTCGGGCCCAGGACATCAACAACAACTATGAGTTCATCTTCCGGGGGCGCGGATTGAACGATGTTCTCCTGTATCGCCGGGTGAACGGAAGCGCCACCAGTCTATATGAATTCGACCTGCCGTATGCCATCAACACAGGAACCGCCTATCACCTGAAGGCGGAGGTCTCCGGCAATGTTTTCCGCCTGTGGGTGGACGACGACCTGGTGGGGGAGGTGACGGACGCCACCTTCCCCCGGGGCAAGGCGGGCCTTTCCACCTACCGGACCCACGCCCGGTTCGACAACTTCACGGTCACCCGCCGGGCCACGGGACCCACGCCCAGCTTCGACTGCTCGGCCAGGAGCTTCCCGGGGACCCTCACGGTCACCGATGCGGCGGGCCAGACGGACGCGGACGCCTTCACGGTCACCGTGCACCCCGGGGCGCTGCCTGTTCCGGTGCCCGGAGCGGACGTGAACCTCGCCGAGGCGGACGGCGTTTCCGGGGCCTGGGGCGTGCATTTTGACGGCACGGGCTCCTCGGACGACGTGGGCATCATCTCCTACGCCTGGGATTTCGGGGACGGGGGCACGGCCACCGGCGCGACGCCCTACCACGTGTTCACCCCGGCCGGATTCCCGGCCTCCTACACCGTGACCCTGACGGTGACGGACAACGCCCTCCAGGCCACCTCGGCCTCCCTGGTGGTGACCATTGATCTTTCCGGGGACGGCGCACCCGTGGCTGACCCGGGCGGGCCCTATTCGGTGAACGAGGAAAGCGCCGTGGGCGGGATGTGGACCGCTTTCTTTGACGGATCCGGGTCCACGGACGACCTGGGCATCGCCCGGTACGAGTGGGACTTCGGCGACGGAGGAACGGCCACCACCTGGTACGGCAAGGACCGGAACGAGTTTTTCTGCGCGGGCACCGAGCTGTACGGCTACGACGTGGTGGATGCGGGCCTGAGGGTTCTGGCCACCCAGAACGCCACCTTCATCCGTGTGGTGAACCTGGAAACCGGGGCCGAGGTGGGCTCCACCACCCTGAACAAGTACCAGGAATGGACCGCCGGGTCCCCGGGGGACAACACGCCCTTCAAGGTGGAGGCGGACAAGCCCGTGGTGGCCATGCTCACCGACGGGGCCGCCCACGCCTCCTTCATCCCCAGCCTGGACGCCGGGGCCGTGGGGCACGAGTTCATCTTCCGGATGTACAAGGGCAGCGGGTTCCACGTGTACGCCGTGGAGGACGCGGTGGTGCGGTTCTACAATACCGGCGGCACCCTGGTGGAGGAGAGGGGCCTGGCCGCGGGCGAGTATTACAGCCAGGGTCTTGCTGACAACGTGTACCATGTGCGTTCCACGGGCCGCATCGCCATGCAGTCCACGGGCTCCAACTCCTACACGGCCGTTCCCTCCGTCACGGGCGACGGCGCCGGGCGGCTCTTCTACGCGGCCACCTACGCGGGGACCACGGGCTGTTTCGCGGTGTTCGCCTACGAGGACGCGGACGTGACCGTGTACGACCTGGACACGGGTGCCCAGCTCTATACCCAGAACCTCTCCGCTGGCGGGCACTGGTACCAGAACGGAGTGGGCACCCGCCGCATGCGGTTCGTGTCCACGGGAGACATGGGCGTCTGGGCCGGGGACACGGAATCCGGCACCACCATCGAGCAGATGGGGGACGACATTTCCGTGGCCGCAGGCCGTCAGGGCATGGATTTCCACCTCCACGGACTGAAGAGCGGCTTTGTCCTTTTTGCGCCCCACGCCGCCACCGTGGTGAACGTGGACGGCCTGGTGGAGACCCTGAACGCGGACGAGTACCGGATCTTTGCCGGAGGATCGTGGAACCACGTCACGGCCGACAAACCCGTCATCATCCAGACCCTGGGCGAGGCCAACACCTTCAACGACCTGGGCACGTACCTGGGAGGCACGGGCGACGTGCGGAACCGCTACGCCGCCACGGGGGACTACACCCTGACCCTCACGGTATACGACCAGGCCGGCCAGTCGGATTCGGCCTCCACCACGGTGACCGTGGGCGACTCCGATCCGCCGGTTGCCGCTCCGGGCGGGCCGTACTCGGCCAATGAGAGCAACGCCAGCGCGGGGACCTACAGCGTGGCCCTGGACGCCGGGGCCTCCACGGATGATTTCGCCATTTACCGGATCCTCTGGGATTTCGACGATTCCAACGGGGTGGACTGGAACGCTCCCAACGGCACGGGCGCGGCCGTGACCGCCGCCTACTCCCAGCCGGGCGTCTACACGGCCACGGTGCGGGTCATCGATAACGCCCTCCAGGCCACGGACCAGACCGTGCTCGTGACGGTGAGCGCCAACGATCCCCCCGTGGCCGACGCGGGCGGACCCTACGACCTGGGGGAGGAGGTTGCCAAGCGGGGCGAGTTCCTGGTGACCCTCGATGGCTCCGGCTCCACGGACGACTTCGGCATCTACAGGTACGAATGGGACCTGGGGGACTCGGATTACGACGACTTCACCGGGACCACCCTGAACACGGCCAAGTACTACGTCTCCGGCGGCGTGACCCAGGACGGGAACGTGACGGCCACCGGCACCGGAAGCTGGGGCCAGCGATACATCTTCAGCAAGCAGGAGTACCTCCGCGAGACGGGCACGGAGTACACGGCCCGGATCTACGTGGCCTCCGGCGGCAACGGCCAGGTCATGTGGGGGCTCAAGAACAACCGGGCGCGCTACCATTACGACCAGATGCCCTATGCCATCTACTTCAACACCACATCGGTCTATATCTACGAGGACGCGACCAGCCGGGGCAGCAAGGGAGGCTTTGCCCGGAACACCTGGTACGACGTGAAGATCGTGCTGAAGGACCGGCAGGGGGCCACCTACTACATCCGCCCGTCCGGCGCGGCGGACTGGACGGTTCTCTACGACTCCACCTACGCCACCCGGGCCACCCGGTTCCTGGTGGGCATGGACGTGTTGAGCAGCGCCGTCCGTATGGACGATCTTGAGGTGAACCCGAAAAACATCGGCGCCCGGGTGACCCACGCCTACGCTGACCCGGGCCTGTACACCGTGACCCTCACCGTGACCGACCAGGCCCTCCAGAGCCATTCGGACGCCACGGCGCTCACCCTCACCATGGGCAACCCGCCCGTGGCGGACGCGGGCGGGCCCTACACGGGCGAAGTGGACTCCATGGTGCGGTTCAACGCGGCCGCCACCACGGACGATAACGCCCCGGCCCGGTTCGAATGGGACTTCGGGGACGGGCACAAGGGCGAGGGAGCCGGGGTCCAGTATTTCTACCGTGCCCCGGGCAACTACACCGCCACCCTCACGGTGTATGACAACATGGAGCAGTGGGACACGGCCACGGCCGATGTGACCATCGCGGCGGGCTTGACCCCCACGGCCGATCCGGGCGGACCCTACATGGGCGGAGCCAACGGGCCGCCCGTGTATTTCGATGCCTCGGACTCCACGGACGATGCGGGAATCACGGATTACCGCTGGGACCTCACCATGATGTCCGACGATTTCTCCGCCCCGGCCATCAACGACACCCTCTGGCAGTATGGCACCACCGGCACGAGTGTCCTGGCCCGAACGGCCGCGGGTGCGGTACAACTCTCCACCACCTCCAGCGCCTCCTGGCCCAGGGCGTATCTCTTCTCCAAGGTGCCGGTGGTGCGGGAACCCGGGGTGGTGTTGCGCGCCCGGGTGCGGACCGTGGGCGGCTTCGGCTACAGCATGGTGGGATGGAAGGACAACACCACCGGATACTCCTACACCAACCTGGTCCACGCCATCTATTTCCGTAATGACGGGACCATCCGGGTCTACGAGGACGGCTCCGATCGCGGCCAGAAGGCCACCTACACCGCCGACACCTGGCACGATGTGGCCATCGAGCTGAAATACGGCGGAGCCTATTACTACCTGAACGGGGTGCTCATCTACACCTCCACCTACTCCGGGGAATCCGATCTGCGGCCGGGCATCACCATCGCCAACCTGAACCAGGAGATCGACGATGTGGAAGTGGCCCGCCTGGCCCGGGGAGCGTCCCCGGCGGTGACCTATCCCCTGGCCGGGACCTTCACCGGCACCCTCACGGTCCATGACGGGGCGGGCAAGACGAACACCGCGCCCCTGACGGTCCAGATCTCGGACAACATGCCTCCCCGGGTCATCTGCGTGCCCTGGGTGGCCTCGGACCCCAAGTTCCCCCACGAAACCTGGGACGGCAAGGAAATAACCCTGAAGGGCATCGTGAAGGACGCGGACCCCGTAACCTACCAGTGGAACTTCGGGGATGGCTCCCTGTCTGCGGTGATGAATGTCACCAACGCCTACGACCTGTCCATCAAGCACACCTACCCCGCCGCCCCGGTGGACACGCCTTTTGTGGCCACCCTGATGGTGTGGGACTCGGCGGGCAATTCGTCCTTTGACACCTACAACATCGGGGTCAAGGCCTTTGACCTGGAAACCGAGGTGAACGTCGCCATTGACGATGCCCTCTGGTACCTGCACCAGCAGATGAGCCGGTCCCGGGATGTGAACGACGGCCGGTGGGCGGGTTACAGCAGCTACTACGCCTCGGCTGCGGGCTCCTGCCTCCACGCCTTCCAGATCCACAGCCACCTGGCCGCCGGGGACCCCTCGGAAAATCCCTACGTGGAAACCGTGGGCCGGGGCATGCGCTACATGTTCTCCCTGCTGAAAAAGATCAACATCGGCGCCCAGACCTACGGCAACCCGGACGTGAACGGCAACGGCTACGGCGTGGAGGTGAATCCCGGGTATCCCATTTACGAGGGCGGCATGGTCATGATGGCCATCGCGGCCTCGGCCACACCCCTGGCCTGGGCGCCTGAGGACGCCCCGGACGGCGTGGGCGGCCGGCTCTACTTCGACGTGCTCCAGGACATGGCCGACGCCTACGCCTGGGGCCAGTACGACCATGCCACGGTGGGCGGCGGCTGGCGGTATTCCTGGAACACCGGGCCGGACAACTCCGCCTGCCAGTGGGGAGCCATGGGCCTGGAAAGCTCCGAGAAGTATTTCGGGGTGGTGATCCCGGACTGGGTCAAGGAACGCAACCTGGTTTGGATCAACTACTCCTGGGACGGCACGGGCTTCGGATACTCCGGGGCCGGGAACGGCGTGGCCACCACCCCGGCGGGCATAAGCCAGCTCGCCCTGGTGGGTCTCCCCGCCACGGACTGGCGCTGGATCAACGCCGAGAGTTACCTGGCCCAGGTGTGGGATTCCTGGTACAACGACTCCCGGCACTACTACGCCATGTACGGCCTGGCCAAGTCCATGCGCATCGCCCTGCCGGAGCAGGTGACCCTCATGGCCAAGGGCACGCCCTGGGAGATCGACTGGTACATGGACCCGGACCGGGGATTGGCCCGCCATGTGGTGAACGACCAGAAGGCGGACGGATCCTTCAACATCTCGGGCCAGGGGACCTACAACCTCGGCGAGGGGCCGTTCCGCACGTCCTGGGGCGTGGTGATCCTGTCCAAGACCCTGTTCGTCAAGGAGCCCGTGGCCGACGCGGGCCCGGACCAGGTGTACGGCGTGGACTGGGAGTTCACTTTCGACGGGTCGGGCTCCTACCACAAGGACCCGTTCCGGAGCATCGTGCTCTACGAGTGGGACGTGAACGGCGACGGGACCTACGACTACTCGTCCACCACGCCGACCGCCAAGCACACCTACCACGGCCTGGGGGCGTTCACCGTGACCCTGAGGGTTACGGATGACAACATCCCGCCCATCCAGGACACGGACACCACGGTCATCACCATCGCCGTGCCGCCCCACGCGCCCATCGCCCTTCCGGGCGGGCCGTACCAGGCCACGGCCGGCGTGCCCATCACCCTGAACGGTTCGGCTTCCTTTGACATCGACCCCACGGACTTCATCTCCGCCTACCACTGGGAACTGGCCGGCGGGTTCCCCTACGACTACACGGACGCCTCGGGGCCCTACCCCACCTGGACGTGGAACTCGGGCGGCATCTTTGCCGTGGGCCTCAAGGTGTATGACAATGGCGTGTTGAACGATGTCAACGGCAACAGCCAGGTGGACGAGGACGAGAAGCTCTTCCACATCGCCTGGACCACGGTGACGGTCTACGCCAACGTGGCGCCCGAGGCCAAAGCAGGCGGACCCTACGTGGTGGACGAGGGGACCCCGCTCACCCTGGACGGGTCCGGGTCTTCGGACGCCAACGGCGACGCCCTGACCTATGCCTGGGATCTCGACATGGACGGGGCCTTTGACGACAGCACGGACGTGAAGCCCGTCCGGACCTGGAGCGACTCCGGGGCCTACACCGCAGGGCTTATGGTTTCGGACGGAGACCTCACCCACGCGGACTTCGCCGTGGTGACGGTGAACGACCTGTCCCCCGCGGCGGCCTTTGTCCACACCCCGGACCCCCAGTTCGAGGGATCGGTGGTTCAGTTCACGGATCAGAGCACCTCCCCGCAGGACGACATCGTGGCCTGGGCCTGG
>JAHJUF010000388.1 GCA_018829095.1 Pseudomonadota bacterium
AGGAGTTGCAGCGCCAGCAGGACGAGATCTCCGAGTCCCGCAAGATCCAGGTGGGCTCCGGAGACCGTTCCGGCCGCATCCGCACGTACAACTTCCCCCAGGGCCGGGTGACGGACCACCGCATCGGGCTGACCCTCTACAAGCTGGAACAGATCATGGAAGGCCAGATCCAGGGCCTCGCCGACGCCCTCAACACCTTCTACCAGGCCAAGGCTCTCGAAGCAGCCGGTTCGTCATAAGGCCCCATGGACCGGCCCCAAACCTGGACCATCCTTTCCGTCCTGAAATTTTCCCGTCCCTACCTGGAAGAGCGCGGGGTGCCCGAGGCCCGGCTTTCCGTTGAGACTTTGCTCTCCCATGTGCTTTCCCTGCCCCGGCTGAACCTGTACACGGACCACGAGCGGCCCCTTACCCCGGACGAGCTGGCGGCCTTCAAGGCGCTCCTCCTGCGCCGGGCCGCCCGGGAACCCGTGGCCTACATCACCGGCAACCGGGGCTTCTGGTCCCTGGACCTCGCCGTGACCCCGGACGTCCTCATCCCCCGGCCCGAAACCGAACACCTGGTGGAGGAGGCTCTTTCGATAGTGCCCCGGCGGGAGGAAACCAGCCGGCCCTGGCGGGTCCTGGACCTGGGCACGGGCTCCGGGGCCATCGTCCTGGCCCTGGCTTCCGAACGCCCCGGCCACTTTTTCGCGGCCACGGACGCCTCGGCCGCCGCCCTGGCCGTGGCCAGGAACAATGCCCGGCGGGCAGGGCTTGCGGACGCGGTGGCCTTCGTCCGGGGCTCGTGGCTTTCGCCTGTCAGGGAAGGCGCGGCCCTGGACCTCATCGTGTCCAACCCGCCGTACATCGCCTCGGAGGTCCTGCGAACCTTGGAGCCCGAGGTCCGGGACTGGGAGCCGGCCGGGGCCCTGGACGGCGGCCCGGACGGGCTTTCGGACCTTGGGACCATCCTTTCGGCCGCCCCGGCGCGCCTGGCTCCGGGGGGCTGGCTCCTGGTGGAGATGGGCCACGACCAGGCGGACGGGATAGCAAAAATCGCCGCCTCCGTGCCGGGTCTGGGCGAGCCCCGCATCGTCCGGGACTACGCCCGTATGCCCCGGGTGGCGGTGATGCAAAGGACGGGATAGCATGGCCGAAGAACCCTCCCAAAAAAGCGCCCGCATCCTCCGGGTGGACGAAATGGGCCTCGCGGCGGCGGTGGAGGAGGCTGCCCGGTCGCTTTGTTCCGGCGGGCTGGTGGTGTTCCCGGCCTCGGGGCTTTATGGCCTGGGGGCGGACGGGGAAAATCCGGCGGCCGTGGAGCGGGTCTTCGCGGCCAAGGCCCGGACCCCGGGCATGCCGCTTCTGGTCCTGGTGGCGGAAAACCGGGATGCGGAGCGGCTGGCCTCCCGGCTGCCCCCGGCGGCCCGGGCCCTCATGGACGCCCTGTGGCCCGGCGGCGTCACCCTGGTGCTCCCGGCCTCGAACCAGGTGGCCCCCCGCCTCACCGGGGACACCGGCAAAATCGGCGTGCGCCGTCCCGCCCAGCCCGTGGCCCTGGCCCTGTGCCGAGCCCTGGGACGGCCCCTGGTGGGCACCAGCGCCAACCTGTCCGGCCGGCCGGGATGCCGGGAAATCTCCCGGCTCGACCCGGAAATTCTGGCCGCAGCGGACCTGATCCTGGACGCCGGCCCCCTCACCGGCCAAGCCTCCACTGTGGTGGACACCACGGTTTCCCCCCCCGTCATCCTTCGGGAAGGCGCGGTCCCTGGCAAAAAAATCCTGGAAATCCTGGGGCAAAAGGAAAAGACGGTTCCCCCCCTTTGAAAAAGGGGGGGTAGGGGGGATTTCTTTTTTTATTCCACCGGGTTTGCCCTCATCACTGAAAAACGGAAAGCAACCAAGCCATTGGAAACGGGCCATTCTTCCATTTGCCGCCCTGATAGGGACGGCCTTTTGAACCGATCCAGGGCCGTGCTCCTGGTCCACGGGCTGGGGCGCACCGGGCGGGTCATGCGGCCAACGGCGGCGTATCTGGAGGCGAAGGGGTTTTGGACCCGGATATTCTCCTACCCCAGCCTGCGGCTCTCCGTGGAGGAAGCAGCCGAACGCCTGGGCGTGGCCATCCGGGTTTTTGCCTCAGCCTCAGCCGGGGCCGGGGCCGGGCCGGTGCACGTGGTGGCCCACTCCCTGGGGAGCCTCGTCACCCGGGCCTACGCCCAAAACCAAGGCCCGGGGCTCCTGGGCCGGGTGGTCCTCCTGGCGCCCCCCAGCCACGGCAGCGAGGTGGCGGACCACCTGGCCCGGCACCCCTGGTTCCGCCTGGTTTACGGCCCGGCGGGCCAGGAACTCCGCACCGGCCCCCAGGGCGCGGCCGCCCGCCTGGGCCCCGTGGATTTCCCCTGCGGCGTCCTGGCCGGGACAAAAAATAACAGCCTCATCCCAGGCCGCTGGCTCCCCTCCCCCCACGACGGCCGGGTCTCGGTCCAGGGCGCACCGGTGGAGGGCATGGCGGACTTCCGCCAGATCCCCGCCACCCACAACGGCATCCTCAAGGACCCCGAAGCCATGGCCCTCACAGCCCTCTTCCTCCTCACCGGCTCCTTTGGCGGCTGAGCCGCGCCTGGGAGTTCGGCGGTGACGGTGTGCTCTGTCCCCGACTCGGTATAAAGCCCTCCGGCCTTTGCATTCAGGATGATCACGGCCTGGTCCCATGCAAGGGATCCGGCCGGAAAAAATTCCCGGAAAGGGGGCGCCCCTTGATCCGAACCCCGGGCCGGAGGATAATGCCGGGGATTGGCTGGTTCGGGGTCGTTCTTTCCAGGGGAGGCTGACATGTTTTCGAGGGTTTTCGTGGTCTTCACGCTTCTTTTGACAACAGCCGGATGGGCGGGCGCCGGGGAGGCCCCCATTTCCACGGACACCCAGGACTGCCTGGGGTGTCACGAGGTCTCCACCCCCGGTATCGTGGCCGACTGGGAGACCAGCGGCCACGCCCGGACCAGCCCGGGCCGGGCCATGGAGGTGGAGGGGCTTTCCCGGAAGATTTCCGCCCAGAGCGTCCCCGCCGGACTGACGGAAACGGTGGTGGGTTGCGCCGAGTGCCACGCCCGGGGCTCCGAGGCCCACGGGGATCGTTTCGAGCACAACGGCTACGATATCCACGTGGTGGTCACCCCCGAGGACTGCGCCGCCTGCCATCCCAAGGAACGGGAACAGTATGGGGAAAACATCATGTCCCGGGCTGTGGGCAACCTGGCGGACAACCCCCTGTTCCAGGACCTGGCCGCCTCCATCAACAACACACCCGTGGTTTCGGACCAGGGGTTGTCCCTTGCCCCCGCCGGAGAGGCCGCCGAGGCTGAATCCTGCTACCACTGCCACGGTACGCGCCTTTCCGTGGAAGGCACCGAGGTCCGGGAGACCCCCCTGGGGGAGATGAAATTCCCGGTCATCGCGGGATGGCCCAACCAGGGCGTGGGCCGAGTGAACCCCGACGGCTCGGCCGGGTCCTGCACCTCCTGCCACCCCCGCCACGGCTTTTCCATGGCCGTGGCCCGCAAGCCCTTCACCTGCACGGAATGCCACCAGGGCCCGGACGTCCCGGCCGGCAAGGTCTACCAGCTCTCCAAGCACGGCAACCTCTTCAACTCCCTCCGGATCGGCTGGAACTGGACGGCCGTGCCCTGGTCCCCGGGGGAGGACTTCACGGCCCCCACCTGCGCGGCCTGCCACATGAGCCTTTTGGCCGACGCCGAAGGCAACGCCCTGGTCCCGCGCACCCACAAGGTGAGCGACCGGCTGCCCTGGCGGATCTTCGGCCTTCCCTACGCCCATCCCCAGCCCAAAAGCCCGGACACCACCATCATCCGGAACTCCGCTGGCCAGCCCCTGCCCACGGATTTCTCCGGGGGATTCGCCACGGACTTCCTCATCGGGGAAAAGGAGATGGCCCAAAGGGAGGAGACCATGCGCTCCGTTTGCGGGGCCTGCCACGACACGTCCTGGACCGCCGGGCACTGGGCCCGCCTGGAAGCCACCATCAAGGACACCAACGCCCGGGTCCTGGCCGCCACCAAGCTCATGGAACGGGGATGGAAAAAAGGCCTGGCCAAAGGCCCGGCCCAGGGGGGCAGCCCTTTTGACGAGGCCATGGAAAAAATCTGGCAGGAGGCCTGGCTGTTTTCCGCCAACGAGGTGCGCTTCGCCTCGGCCATGGCCGGGGGGGGCGACTACGGCGTCTTTGCCGGCGGCCGCTTCGACCTGAACCGGGAGATCGCGGAGCTTTGGCGCCTGCTGGGGGAAAAGGGGGAATAGCGCGTCAGGCGGGAGGAGGCCCGGTCAGCGGATGCTGGCCAGGTAGGCCCGGAGGTTTTTCCGGGTTTTCTTCAAGCCCAGCTTGTTTCGCAGGCTGTCCCGGTGAAACTCCACGGCCCGCTTGGATATACCCAACAGCTTGGCGATTTCCTTGGACGAGTTGCCCATGCGCACCAGGTTGGCCACCTCCACCTCCCGGGGGGTCAGGTTGTTGTGCTTCTCCCCGATCTGGCGCATGAACGGGGCCGAGATCTCCGAGAGGTTGGCCTCCACGATGTTCAAAAAGACCCGCTGGTCCACGTTCAAGGGAGAGTCCTTGAGCCTACCCAAATAAGGCATGACCAGCTCCTCGATGTTGTCCAGGATCCGGGTCTCAAACACCTTGAAGTCCTCGCTCCTCCTCCGGGAGAGCGTGCGCAGGCTCTTGTTCATCTCCGAAAGCTGGCGGGATTTCATGATGAGTTCCCGCTCCCGATGGGCCAGTTCGGCCTCGGCCCGGCGCCGGGCCGTGATGTCCGTGATGATGGCCCGGGACATGAACGGCTGGCCAGCCTTGCCGGGGACCATGTTCGCGGAAATGATGGCCCAGCGAATCTGCCCGTCCCGGGTGATGAACCGGTTTTCGGAGGTGAAGCCCTCGCTCGTTCCCTCCTGCATGGCGGCCTTGCGCCGGAGGAAGTCCCGGCGGCCCTCCCTGTCGAAGAAGTCTGCCGGTGACATGCCCACCAACTCCTCGGCCTTGTAGCCAAGGTACTCGCATAACCGGTCGTTAACCGAGACCACCAGGCCGGTTTCCAGGTCCATGACGCCGATGCCCACCGGCGCGCCCTCCACCAGTTGCCGGTACCGGGTCTCGCTCTCGGCCAGCCGGGCCATGGCTTCCTTGAGGGGGGTAATGTCCGCACTTATGGCCAGGACCGCCTCCCGGCCGTCCAGGCGGACCACCTCCCCGGTATACAGGCATTTGATGATCCGTCCATCCCGGGCCCGGAAATCGATCTCCAGATTCCGTACCCAGCCGTCCTTTCTCAGGCGCTCCAGCAGAGTGCCCCGGTCCCTGGGGTCTTCCCACATATCCAGTTCCGCCGTGGTCCGGCCCAGGGCCTCTTCCCGGCTCCAGCCCGTGGAATCCTCAAAGGCCCGGTTCACCTCCACGAGCCGCCCATCGTCCAGGGACACCAGGGTGACCGGCAGGGGGCTGCTCATGATGGCTTTGTGAAGGACCTCCCGGATGCCCTCCAGGTCCTGCTTTTGTTGCCGGGCCTCCTCCTTCAGGGCCTCCTCGGCCTTTCTGCGCTCCGTGACGTCCACCACGTAGCCCATGATGGCCGTCTGCCCCTTGTACTCGATGGGGGTGGCCCGAAGCTCCAGCCAAAGGACCTCGCCGTTCTTGTGCAACGCTCGGAAGCAGTAGGTGTCCGGGACTTCCTCCCCCCGGAGCCGGGCGGCGGCCCGGTCCGCCACCATGATCCGGTCCTCGGGATGGACCCAGTTCCAGAAGGGCGTGCCTATCATCTCCTCCCGGGTAAGCCCCGCTATCCGGAGGATAATTTCGGATACGAAAACCAGGATGCCGTTGACATGGAGAAACAGGCCCAGGTTCAGTTGGCCGGCCATCTGACGCCAGGCCGCGATGAGGTCCGGGTCCAGGGGACTCGGGTCGGGGCTGGGAATTTCCGCGTTGGGAATTTCCGCGTCCGGTATGGATGGCTTTTTCCGGGCCATGGATCGTCCCTCCGGGGACGGGGTCAGGGACTGGCTACCAAGGAATACTTATCCTTACCATAAAGCCATTTTTTTGACACGACTATACAACCTTCCACCATCCCATTTTCCCCTGGGAAACCCCAGAAGAAAACTCCCGAGCGCGTCCCGCGAGCCAAGAGAGGCGGGGAAGAAATCCGGGCGCCCCGGGGTGGCTTGGCCTGGACCCTACCTTTACAGCCCGGGGCCCCTGTGCCATAACCGGGGACGAAAAGGAGCCTTTCCCATGCTCAGCAAAAGGATCATCGTGTGCCTGGACGTCCGGGACGGCCGCACCACCAAGGGCATCAAGTTCCTGGACAATGTGGACATCGGCGACCCCGTGGACATGGCCCGGATCTACTACGAGGCCGGGGCCGACGAGATCGTCTTCTACGACATCACGGCCTCCCACGAAAAACGGGGCATCATGATCGACGTGGTGCGCCGGGTGGCTGAGACCATCTTCATCCCCTTTTCCGTGGGGGGCGGCATCGCCTCGGTCTCCGACATGCGGGACGTGCTCCTGGCCGGGGCCGAGAAGATCTCCGTGAACTCGGCGGCCGTGAAGAACCCGGAGAT
>JAHJUF010000457.1 GCA_018829095.1 Pseudomonadota bacterium
ATTTCCGCGTACTTCATCTTCCAGGAGAAGACCTTGTTCACGTTGTCGTGCCACGGCGTGCCGTCCTGCCGGACCAGACCGTACATGGTGGAGGTTCTTGAACCCCGCAGCTCCATGACCCGGGTGCCGTTGTCCAGGTCCGCGATGTTCTTGATGACGCCCAGGCCCGAGGCGATGTACCAGCCCTGGGTGGTCCCGTCCTCGAAGTCCATGGTCACCGAGGGCACGGATGCCGGGTTTCCGGGATCGGAGCCTGCGGCCGCCTCGGTGCCGTCCGTGAACCCGTCGTTGTCGCTGTCCGGGTCCAGGAGGTTCGTCAGGCCGTCGTTGTCTCCGTCGCCATTCCAGGCCCCGCCCCACAGGCTGACTTCCTGCCCGTCGGAAAGCCCGTCGTCGTCGCAATCCTTATTGTAGGGGCTGGTTCCGTAGGTGGCTTTTTCCTCGGCGTCCGACAGCCCGTCGTAGTCCGAATCCCATCCGTCCGGGATGGCGGTCAGAAGCTTCAGGTCATCCAGCCGGATTTCCGTGCACCGGACCAGGAACCGGTTCACCGCCGAGATGGCGTTGCCCGGCTCGGCTTCCTGGAGGTCGGCGTTCAAGTCCCGCACAAAGGTGGACCACTGGTTGTAGGTGGTGTTGTAACCCAGGCCGTGGTGGATGAAGGTGCCCTCAAGGAGCTTGTCCGTGTCCCCGGGGGTGTAGTAGAGGGACCGCTCGCCCAGGACCGTGTCCACTTCCACATAGAAGTAGAAGAAGCCCGCGGCCTTCATGTTCCACTGGAGGACGGTGTTCCCGCTACCCATGTCCGCGCCGTCCACGCCCGCCAGGGCGAACCAGGTGTCCATGGTGTTGGCCCGGAGCAGAACCACGCTGGATCCGGTTTCCGCGTCCACCTCGTTGGTCATGACCGTGAGGAGCGGGGCGTTTTCCACGTACCATTCATCCGTGGTGCCGTCCTCGAAGCCCCACTCGCTAACCGGGTCCGCCACGCCGCACCCGTTGATTCCCGGGGCGATCTTGTCCGGGTCGGCGGGGCAGGCGTCGTTGCAGTCCGCCGTGCCGTCACTGTCCGTGTCCGTGTCCGGGATGCCGCATCCGCACTGGCCGGGCTCGGTCTTGTCCGGGTCGGCCGGGCAGTTGTCGTTGCAGTCGAGCGTCCCGTCGCCGTCGGAATCCACATCTTCCACACCGCATCCGCAGACGCCGGGCAGCACCTTGTCCGGGTCAGCCGGGCAGCCGTCATTGCAGTCGGCGGTGCCGTCGCTGTCGGAGTCCGTGTCCGCCACGCCGCATCCGCAGATTCCGGGCTCGGTCTTGTCCGTGTCCGCCGGGCAGTTGTCGTCGCAGTCCGCTGTGCCGTCTCCGTCACTGTCCGTGTCCGCGATTCCGCATCCGCAGACGCCGGCTTCGGTCTTGTCCGGGTCGGCCGGGCAGTTGTCGTTGCAGTCGGCGGTTCCGTCACCGTCGCTGTCCGTGTCCGCCACGCCGCATCCGCAGATTCCGGCGTCGGTCTTGTCCGGGTCGGCGGGGCATCCGTCGTTGCAGTCGGCGGTTCCGTCACCGTCACTGTCCGTATCCGCCGTGCCGCATCCGCAGATTCCCGGGGCAAGCTTGTCCGGGTCAGCCGGGCAGAGGTCGTCGCAGTCGGCGGTTCCGTCACCGTCACTGTCCGTGTCCGCCACGCCGCACCCGCAAATTCCGGGCTCGGTCTTGTCCGGGTCAGCCGGGCAGTTGTCGTTGCAGTCGGCGGTGCCGTCGCTGTCGGAGTCCGTGTCCGCCACGCCGCATCCGCAGGTTCCGGGCTCGGTCTTGTCCGGGTCCGCATCGCATCCGTCGTTGCAGTCGGCGGTTCCGTCACCGTCGCTGTCCGTGTCCGCCACGCCGCATCCGCAGATGCCGGGCGCGGTCTTGTCCGGGTCCGCATCGCAGCCGTCGTTGCAGTCGGCGGTTCCGTCACCGTCGCTGTCCGTGTCCGCCACGCCGCATCCGCAGATGCCGGGCGCGGTCTTGTCCGGGTCCGCGTCGCAGCCGTCGTTGCAGTCGGCGGTTCCGTCACCGTCACTGTCCGTGTCCGCCACGCCGCAGCCGCAGATGCCCGGGGCTACCTTGTCCGGGTCCAGTTCGCAGAGGTCGTTGCAGTCGGCCGTGCCGTCACTGTCACTGTCCGTGTCCGCCGTGCCGCAACCGCAGATACCCGGGGCGGTCTTGAGCGGGTCCAGGTCGCAGCCGTCATTGCAGTCGGCCGTGCCGTCGCTGTCGCTGTCCGTGTCCGGCGTCCCGCATCCGCATATGCCGGGCGCGGTCTTGTCCGGGTCCGTGTCGCAGGTTTCCACGCAGTCCGAGGCGCCATCGCCGTCCGTGTCCGTGTCCGCCACTCCGCAGCCGCAGATGCCCGGGACGATCTTGTCCGGGTCGAAGTCGCAGCCGTCGTTGCAGTCCGGGGTTCCGTCGCTGTCGGAGTCCGTGTCCGCCACTCCGCATCCGCAGACGCCCGGGGCGGTCTTGTTCGGATCGTTGTCACAGGTTTCGCAGGCGTCGCCCAGGGCATCGCCGTCCGCGTTCTCCTGGCCCGGGTTGTACACGGACACGCAGTTGTCCGAACCATCGGCCACGCCGTCCGCATCCAGATCGGGAGGCAGCACGTAGGAGACGAAACCCGCCACCCACTCCGTGGCCATGGGGTACAGGTTCTCGGCGTAGAGTTTGGCCAGGATCTTGGTGTTGGCGGCCAGACCGGTGGAAAAGGTGCCAGCGGTGAGGCGGGAGAACTTGTTCACCTTGAACACTTTGGGGGCCACGCCGTTGCCCGCGATGCTCGGGTCGCAAGAGCCGTAGTCACTGTCGATGTTCTCCAGGTAGAAGTAGTTGGGCTCCCCGCCGTCGGCGCACCACCACCAGTCCGGGTTGTTGCCGATTCCGTAGCCGTTCCAGAAATAGCCGATGGGGTCTATGCGCCAGGAGTCGTTGACGAACCAGCCGCCGTCATCGTAGCGCAGGCCGGTGCCCCAGGGGGAAAAGCTGTAGGGGAACATGCGCTTCAGTTCGCCGTCGGGCTGGGCGTTCCCCTCGGTTTCGATCAGGGTCCCGTTGTAATAGGAGCACATATAATAGGTGCGCCACGCCACGTTCTTCATGAAGTTGGTGTAGTTGTTCGTGGTCAAGCCCGGGAGGCCGTCCGTGGAGGGCTTGCGGATCTGGCCGGGGGACCAGGAGATGGTGCCGTACCAGTGGAGGGAATACTCCTCCATGTCATCCCCGTCGGCGTGCATGTCCGCGTTGGCGTGGGCCGGGGAGGCCATGTCCTCCATGAGGTGGCACAGGCGCCCGATGTGGAAATACTTGTTGGCCCGGCTGTTGATGGAAGTCCAGACATCCCCGGCCTGCTGCACGGCGTTGGCGTACTCCGGGAGTTCGTACCAGGATTCGCCGGTGGAGGGCTCGTAGCCATGGGTCCACCAGGAAAGGCTCTGCACGTCACCATCCTGGGAGCCGCCCCACTTGCCCGTGTCCCAGTCCGCGGAAAGACCGTAGTCCTCCTTGACGGATCCTTCGTCGATGAAGGTGAGCTGGGGATCAATGGCAATGTTGAAGTCCACGTAGTTTAGCACGTAGTTGTAGGAAGGGTTCTGGTTGGCCAGAAAATACACGGCCTCGGTGGTCAACTCGGGGTGGGTGGTTACGTTGTCCCATCCGAGGACCGGCGTGGCAACCGCCGCGAGAACCAGCAGGATGGTCAAGGCCCTTTGAAGCTTCATGGTTTCCTCCCGTCAAAAAAAGATTCCCTCCCGGACGAATCCGGGAAAATTGCCTATTTCATGGCCTTGAACTTGATCCTCGCGGTATCGGCAAGAATTTCCAGCTCGGGATCGGTTTCAGCCCCCAGGTCCTCCAGCGCCTTCTTGGACGCGGCCGAGTTGATGTTCTTCAACTTTTCCGTGCCCCAGCGGAGGAAGAGTGTCTCTTTGGGATGGCTCTTCAGCTGGTTCCTCACGAAGTTCACCCGATCATCTCCGTCCAGTTGCGCGGCCTCGATCTGGGCCAGGGCCAGGCGGATCTCCTGGTGGTGTCCCAGGAGCGTGTCGTCTTCGGCGATGGCCGTCAGCGCCGGGATGGACTGGGCCGAGCCGAGGACCCCCAGGGAGCGGATGGCCGCGGTTCTCAGGTAGGGGTCGTCCGAGTCCAGGGCCGCCAGGGCCAGGGCCAGGCCTTGCCCGTCCTCCAGCATGCCCAGGGAACCCGCCGCGTAGACACGCAGGATCATTTCATTTTCCGGGTTTTTCATCTCCGTGGCCAGGTAGGGGATGGCCTTGTCATCCCCGCAAAGACCCATGGCCATGACAATGGCCCGCTTGCGGTCCGCGGTCTGGGTGTATTCTCCATTCCTGGCGTTCTCCAGGGCGTCCTCCAGGATCTTGTAGGCCTGGTTTCCGCCGATCCGGCCGATGGTCCGGGCGGAGTTGAAAATGGCGCTCAGGTTTTCGGAGTTGACGAGGAGGTTTTCCAGGATCGCCAGGGCATCCTTGGCCTTGAGTTCCGCCACGAGATCCATGGCCGCCACCTTGATCATCCACTGTTTTTTCCGGTCGATTTCATCGGCGGGGTCTGGCTCCTCCAGCAGGGAGGCCAGGTCCGGAATGGCGGCGTCCCCTTCGTCGATGATCTCTTCCAGGATTTTCCGGTATTGCCCGGGGCTGTTCCCCGGGTCCTTGAGCTTGTCCACCTTGGACCCGGCCGCCGCCGCTACGGGGAGCAGCAGCATGCAAGCGATGACCAACCCGATTGTCATTACCCTTTTGGACACGGTTTCACCTCCATGCAGGCCTTGAAGAAACTTTGGAGAAACTCCAAAGGCACGGGCCGCGAAGCCCTTGCGGCACCCGTGCAAGTTTGCGTTACCCTGCCCTGGGTCCTCCCCGGCCGGGTTCTATCTGGTCTGACCAGTATCTTTGCAGATACCTCCCCCTCCCCGAATGCGGAAAAGGAAGCAATAGCCCAACCCTCCGCCATCAGGACATTTTCGACTCTGGCCCCTACCCTGGTACTAGGGGACTAGGCCTTTAGTATGGCACATTCCCTTTGCATCTTTTGCTATTGTGGAGTTATTTTTTCCTGCGTTTCTAAACTCTTAATAGGAATATACACTTGGTTACCATTAAACAAAATTCTGAAACCATCCGCAATCCGTCCTGAGTACCATTTTTTGGGTACTACTTTGGAGGGATTTGGCTCATGCCAAAGTATGATGGATGTGTAAGAAGTCGTCATTTCGCCGGAATAACGGATGGGGGGATTTTCGGGCTTTTTGCATGACCATCAAAGTAGGGGATACGGAAAGGCCGTGGGCTGGAAATTCCTGATGGATCCCGGGAATGAATGTCAGGACAGGGCGCCGTAGAGGGTCTGGACCGCCCAGAGGTATTTGGAGCTGCGGTCCAGGCGGAGGGGCAGGGGGGCCAGGAGCCGCCGGGCCTCGGGGTCATGCGCCGGGGCGTACTTGACTTCCAGGACGACCCGCCTGGGGTCCGGGGGGACCAGGGCCCGGCGGGCGGCCATGCGGTCAAAGGCGTGGCAGGCGATTTCCGTGTCCAGGGTGGCCCGGAACCGCCGGTCTGCGGATTCGAGGTACATGCGGCAATAACGCACCAGGACCACGGGCCTGCACGGAAGGACCCGGGCTCGGAGCCCGGGGGAGGGGTTTTCCAGGAGGCGGGAGAGAAAGGCCTGGGCGCTCATTCCCGGCGAAAAGGCGGCAGGGGACAGGGGGGTTCTGGCCTTGGTGCCCACATGGCCGAATTTTGTCTTGACCTCCAGCACCGGGGAGAGGATCTCCCCGAAGAGGGCGCCGTACCAGCGGACCCGGATCTTGGTCCGCTCCGGCGCGCCCTCCACACCCTCCTCCCAAAGGGCCAGGGAGGCGGTGTCCAGGTACACGCTGTTTACCCAGCGGGGGGGATGGGCCCGGGCGAACCGGGCCGGGGTCAGGGCCAGGCGGCGGGCCGTGAAATCCGGGTCCGGCCCGGGGGCCAGGAACTTGCGCTCGTAGCGCAGTTCAGGGTCCTGGGGCGCGTTCATGGCCGGGCCTCCAGCATGGGGGCCGTGGTGAGGGGCTTTTTCCCGGGCGCGATCTTGTGGCCGTTGTCCAGGATGGAAGAGCCTTCCTCCAGGAGGTAGGGCGTTTCCACGTTTTCCATGACCGTGCCCGTGGCCGTGAGGCTGCCGCCGGAGTATTCGGGTTTCTTCTGGTAGGCCGCCAGGCCGTATCGG
>JAHJUF010000389.1 GCA_018829095.1 Pseudomonadota bacterium
CACCATGGCCTCGGTCACCACGGTGTCGTAGGGCACCCGCCCCACCAGGACGATCCCCCGCGCGGCACAGAAAGCGGAGATCTCGTCCGCTCGCGATGGGTTGATGTCGGCCTTGTTAATGCAGACCAGGGCCGGCACGCCAAAGTGGTTAGTAGTGGCCAGGATGCGCTCCAGGTCGTGGATACCAGAGATGGTAGGCTCCACCACCAGCAGAGCCAGGTCGGCCCCTGTGCTGGCTGCGATGACCGGGCAGCCGATGCCCGGCGGACCATCCACTACGAGCAATTCGCGGCCCTCGTCCAAGGCCAAGAGCCGAGCCCGCTGTTTGACCATCGTCACCAGCTTGCCAGAGTTCTCCTGCGCGGCGAAGAGATGAGCATGAAAGAGAGGGCCGAGGCGGGTGTCGGAGCGGAACCAGCGTCCCGCCGTCTGCTCTTCCATGCGAATGGCCTCCACTGGGCACTGGTAGAAACAAGAGGCACAGCCTTCGCAGGCGATGGGGTCTATGATGTAGGCCCTCACCTCCTCCCCCCTGCACCCCCCTCCCCTTCAAAAACTTTTTGCCACTAGGGGGCAAGCTTTTTGAAGGGGTTTGCCCTGACGGGCGTTGGGGAAGAGGCATGAACAGGGTTCCCCCTTTGGAAAAAGGGGGGACAGAGGGATTTTTTCCCGCTTTTCCAAGAACAGGAATCCGCGCATCCGGCCACCCGCCTTGCCGAACACCCATCCCCCTTGTCTCACTAAACGGTTGGTTATATACTTACCCCTTTCGTTTACGAAATGCAAACCGGGCAGGAGGGTTTTTCATGAAGCGGGCCGTTATCATCGGCACGGGAGTGGGGGGCGCGGCCATGGCGGCGCTCCTCACGGTCAAGGGTTACGAAGTCACGGTCCTGGAACGGAACGAATACGCAGGGGGCCGGGCCGCGGGATATGAGCGGGACGGCTTTGTCTGCGACATGGGCGTGCACTACTCCGGCCAGGGGGAGAACGGCCCCCACGGCGAGGTGGCCCGGAAGGTGGGGGCGAACCTCACGTTCCTCCGGCCTGACCCGTTCGTCCGGTTCATGAAGGACGACCGGTGGTGCTACCTGCCGGTCCAGTTCATCAATCCGGTCACCGTGGTCCAGCTCGCCCGGGTGGTGAAGTTCAAGCTCAGGAACTACCCCCAGTGCGGCCTGGCCATCCTCAAGCTGGCCGGGGCCCGGACCATCAAGGACGTGGAACCCTATGACGAGATGACCCTGAAGGATTTCCTCCATTCCTACACGGACGACGAGGAACTCCACCGGGTGTTCGACGTGTTCTGCGGGCTCCTCATGGTCATGCCCTACGACGAGGCCTCGGCCGGGGAATTCATGTGGTGCTTTTCCAAGTGGGCCCAGATGAAGTCCTCCTCCTATCCCAAGGGGGGGTTCCGTTCCATTTCCCTGTCCTTCCTGGAGGCTGCCGGCCGCCACGGCACCACGGTGCGCTACGGCGAGAGCGTCCGGGAGATCCGGGTGGCCGGCGGCCGGGCCGTGGGGGTGGAGACGGACAAGGACTTCTACCCGGCGGACGTGGTGGTGTCCAACGCGGGCATCAAGCGCACAGTGGCCATAGCCGGGGCGAAAAACTTTCCCGAAGAATACGTGGAGCGGGTGGGGCGGCTGAAGGACTCCAAGGGCGCGGTGACGTTGAAATACGCCCTGGATTACCGGCCCTCCGAGGTGCCCATCCTGTTCCATTATTCCAAGAAGGCGGATTTTTCCAAAAACCTGAGGGAGATGCTCGAAGGCAAGATCCCCGAGGATCCGGCCCTGTTCATGCCCAGCCCCACGGTCTGCGACCCGGGCCTGGCCCCGCCGGGCAAGCACCTGCTCATGGTCACCACCATCGTGCCCGAGGACCTTTCGGCAAGTCCCCTCACCGAACGGTTCCTGGACCAGATAGAAAAAAAGATGAACAACCTCTTCCCCGGCCTGGAGGAGCACACCATCTGGAAGCACCGGACCAACCTGGACTGGGTGAACCAGATGGCCGGGGGCCGCGGCACGGCCTCGGTCATCGGGCTGGCCCAGAGCGCGGACCAGGTGGGCAGGAACAAGCCCAGCCCCCGCACCCCGGTCCAGGGCCTGTACCTGGTGGGCTGCGACGCCGGAGGCCGGGGCATCGGCACGGAGCAGGCCTCGGATTCGGCCTTGAACACCGCCGAGATGATCGCCGCCGACATCCCGCCCTACTGACCGGGCTGTCCAAAAAAGCGATCCGGGCAGGGTCTCCCCCCTTTGAAAAAGGGGGGATAGGGGGGATTTCTTTTTTTGTTTGGCTTTTTATCTTTTTTGGCTCATCCGCCCTTTGCCCGGAGTCAGGGTGAGCATGCCGCGTCTGCCTGAAAAGCCCTAACAGCCTGAAAGGAAAAAATCCCCCCTGCCCCCCTTTTTCAAAGGGGGGTTCTGCTTCAACCGTTTCCCTATAAAGCCTGGCTTGGCAACCAAGTACGCAGAAGCCGGATGAAAGGGATGGCGACTTGTTGCATCTCCATCATTCTGGAAACAGGCCCTATAATTTATCCGCCTTCTTGAGGCTGCGGCGGGCTTTTCTGGGTGACCGGCGGGCGGGGCCTTTTTTGGCGGTGCCTTTGGGGCGGGGATCGGAGTCGGGGTCTTCGTCCTGGCCGCCGTGGAGGGCGTCCAGGATCTTTTGGGCGAACTCGGGGCTGGAGATGGCCCCGGCGCCTGCGGCGAGGCAGGCCTGGGCCACTTCCCTGTCCGAGGAGACCACCAGGGCCTGTTCCCGCATGTTCCGGGCCATGCGGCGGATGACGGCGTCGGCCAGGATTCCGGGGGGTGAGAACACCAGCTGGATGCCCTTTTGGGTGAACTTGCGGGACTCGTGGAGGTTCGCCCCGGCGGCGTCGAACACGGCGGTGATGCGGTGGGCCCTTTTTTTCTTGTAGGCGGCCAGGAGGTCCACCAGCTCCTCCCGGGCCTCCTCCAGGCCCCCGGGGCCGAAAGGGTCCACGATTCCGGCGGTGTGGATGAAGTTGTAGGCGTCCAGGATGACGGTGAGAGCCATGGTCCCGGGCCTCGGCCTAGCTCCGGAGCCGGTCGATGAGCCGGTTCAGGTCATCGTCCGCGTGGAACTCGATGGACAGGGTGCCCCGCTGGCCCCGGCGCTGGATGCGTACCCGGGTGCCCAGTTGGCTCGTGAGATCCTCGGCCAGACGGGCCATGTAGATTTCCTCGGAGCTGGGGGGCGGGGGTTCGGGCGGCGGGTCGGCCATCATCTTCTTCACCAGGGCCTCGGTTTCCCGCACGGAAAGCCCCTTGGCCACGACGATGCGGGCCGCGGCGAGCTGCTTGGCCGCAGTGGGCAGGCCGCAGATGGTCCGGGCGTGTCCCATGGACAACTCGCCGGAAAGGATGTCCTCCTGGACCTGGCCGGGCAGGGAGCGCAGGCGCAGGAAGTTGGCCACGGTGGAGCGTTTCTTGCCCACCCGCCGGGCCACCTCCTCCTGGGTGAGGGAAAACTCCGAGACTAGGCGGTGGTAACCCTCGGACGTCTCCAGGGGATTCAAGCTCTCCCGCTGGATGTTCTCCACGATGGTGGCGAAGAGGACCTCCTGGTCCGTGAAGTCCCGCACCATCACGGGCACGGAGGAAAGGCCCGCCATGCGGGCGGCCCGGAGCCGCCGCTCCCCGGCCACCAGTTCGTAGCCCCCCGCCGCCTCCCGCACCACCAGGGGCTGGAGTACGCCCTGCTCCTGGATGGACTGGGAAAGCTCGGCCAGCTCCTCCTCGGCGAAACGCCGCCGGGGCTGGAAGCGGTTGGGCCGGATCTCGCCCACGGGGCACAGAAAAAAGGGCACGTCCCGCTCCCGGTCCACCTCGGCGTCCGCCGGAAGGTCGGGCAGAAGGGCGTCGAGCCCACGCCCCAGGACGTTTCGCCTCACGGGCCTCACCTTTTCCTTTTCCTTCTTCTTCATGGCCTGATCTTTCGTGGCTTGGCGCCCGTCTTGCCCATGATTTCCCGGGCCAGGGCCTCGTAGCTGGTGGAACCGGCGGACAGGGGATCGTACAGGAGAACGGGCCGCCCGAAGCTGGGGGCCTCCCCCAGGCGGACGTTCCGGGGGATGCGGGTGGACAGGACCAGGTGCTTGAAGTGCCCCTGGGCCTCCTGGGCCACCTGGTGGGACAGGTTCGTGCGGCTGTCGAACATGGTGAGGAGGATGCCCTGGACCGCCAGGCGGGGATTGGTGGATTTCTTGATGCGCCGGATGGTCTGGATGAGCTGGCCCAGGCCCTCCAGGGCCAGGAATTCGCACTGGAGGGGGATGATGACCCCCGTGGCGGCGGTCATGGCGTTGACGGTCAACAGATTCAGGGCCGGCGGGCAGTCCATGATGACATAGTCGAACCGGTCCTTTATCGAAAGGATGGCGTCCCTAAGCACATAGGCCCGGTCCTGGTCCCCGGCCATTTCCATCTCAAAGCCGATGAGTTCGGTGCGGGCCGGGGCCAGGAACAGGGTCTTGATCTCCGTGGGCACCAGGACATTTTCCAGGGAGGCCTGGCCGATCAGGGCATGGTAGATGCTGTGGACCAGGGCGCCCTTGTTCACCCCCAGGCCCGTGGAGGCGTTGCCCTGGGGGTCGCAGTCCAGCAGGAGGGTCTTCTGGCCGGCCAGGGCCAGCGCCGCCGAGAGGTTCACGGCCGTGGTGGTCTTGCCCACGCCGCCCTTCTGGTTGGAAATGGCGATGATATGCTTCATGAACCGCCTGAACGATCCGGGAGGAAAAAAAACGCCGCGCCGGGGGTCCGGCCCCGGCTGCCGGGGCCCACGGCTTTTGACCTGGGGTCAGCAAGCCCCGAAGGCTACCACAGATTTTCGCTCTTTAACAGGAGGTTACCAGCCTGTCAAAAAACAGGCTGGTCTCGCCTCATGCCATTGCCCGCCTTTTCTCGGCGGCGGAAGCCAGAAGCTCCCCGGCATGCCTGCGGCTGGTGGGGGTCACGGGCTCGCCGGCCAGCATCCGGGCGATCTCCTCCACCCGGGCGGTGTCGTCCAGGGCCTCCATGGCGCTCTTGGTGCGGCCGTGCTCCACGGTCTTTTTCACCCGGAGGTGGCAGTCCGCGAAACGGGCGATATGGGGCAGGTGGGTGATGCACACGACCTGATGGGTGGCGGAAAGGGCCGCGAGCTTTTCCCCCACCACGTCGGCCGTGGCCCCGCCGATACCCGCGTCCACCTCGTCGAAGATCACGGTGCGGACCCCGTCCTTTTTCGCCAGGATGACCTTGATGGCCAGGACCACCCGGGAAAGCTCGCCTCCGGAGGCGATTTCCCGCAGGGGTTTTTCCCCCTCCCCCACGTTGGGGGCGATGAGGAAGGCGGCCCGCTCGGCCCCGGCGGTCTCGGCGCCGCCCAGGTCCAGGGCAAAGGGGCTTTCCGGGTCCCGGGGGGCCGGCGCAGGGGCGAGCTCCACCCGGAAACAGGCCCCGGGCATGGAAAGGCCGGAAAGCTCGGCCACCACCCTCTCCTCCAGGTCCCGGGCCGCTTTTTTGCGTTTTTCCGAAAGCCGGGCGCACAGGGCGGAGAGCCCCTTTTTCTCCTGGTCCAAGGCCTTCCGGGCCCGGGCCATGGCCCCCTCCCGGTCCGCCGAATCCTCCAGGAGCCGGGCCAGTTCCTCCCGTCTTTCCAGGACGCCGGCCAGGCTGGGGCCGTACTTGCGCTTGAGGCCGGACAACAGGTGGAGCCGCGCCTCCAGGGCGTCCAGGCGGCCCTCTTCCATCTCCAGGCCCGAGAGGTAGTCCCGAAGCTCGGCGGCCGCGTCCTCCACCAGGATGAGGGCCTGGGCCACGCTCTCGGCGGGCCGGGCCAGGGCCGGATCCATGCGGGCCGCCTCGGAAAGATTCTTTTGCGCCATGGAAAGGAGTTCGCAGGCCCCGGGCGAGGAATAGAGCGCCTCCTCACTGCCGTGGGCCGTTGCGAACAGGGCCTCGGCGTTCTTCGCCCGCCGCTTTTCCGTCTCCAGGGCCTCGTCCTCGTTGGGCTGGATTTCCGCCCGGTCGATCTCCGCAGCCTCGAATTCCCTGAACTCCCTCTCCTGCCGGGCCTTTTCCGTGCCCTCGGCCAGGTCCCGGACCCGGGCCCAGGCCCGGGCGGTGGCCTGGTGGGCCTGGCCCACCTCTTCCCGCAGGTCCAGGAGGTTTCCGAAACGGTCCAGGATTTCCAGGTGGGCTTCGGGGCGCAGGAGGGCCTGGTGGGCGTGCTGGCCGCTGATACCGGCCAGACCCTCGGTGAGGCGGGTGACCTCGGCCATGGTGGAGGGCCGGCCGTTCACGTAAACCCGGTGCCGGTCGTTGGCCGCGATGACCCGGCGGATGACCAGGCCCTCGGAGAGGTCCATCCCCTGGGCCGACAGCTCCCGCCAGGCTTCCGAGTCCTCGGGGGGAGCGAACCGGGCCGTGATCTCGGCGGACTCGGCCCCCTCCCGGATCATGCGGGCCGTGGCCCGGGCGCCCAGGAGCAGGGCCACGGCGTTCACCAGGATGGACTTGCCCGCCCCGGTTTCACCGGTGACGGCCGTCAATCCAGGCCCGAACAACGCGTGGGCGTCGTCCATGACCGCAAAATTCCGGATGGCGATTTCCTCCAGCATGGGGCGATATTGGGGGATTCGGCACAGCGTGTCAAATGATTGGTAGGAAACCCGGCGGGATGACGGTTTTTGGTAGATTTTGGGATTGTTGCATCACCATCAAACTTCAGGTTCACCCGGCCTTTGCATACCTATGTTGCCAAGGCAGGCTTTACAGGGAAACGGTTGAAGCAGAACCCCCCTTTGAAAAAGGGGGGCA
>JAHJUF010000390.1 GCA_018829095.1 Pseudomonadota bacterium
ACGCCTCGCCCCCGACCGGCTTGCGCGCCTTGCCCAAAACACCCCCAGGCCGCCGGGAACATCAGGGCTTCCCGGGCAGACACCCCCTTTTTCCCGCCCCGGCGTTCATCTCATCGTTTTTGAACAACCTGTTGCCGGCCTGTTATTCGTTGACAGTCACCGGTTCGCATCTATAATGAAATTTGTTAAGCGCGAATGGACGCCCTCCCCGCGCCTTGTCCGCCTCCCTCGTCCTCTCCCTTGCCGAGGCCGTTGTCATGCCCGTCATGGAAAAGCACATCTCCTGCCGCATCTCCCGGGGGCTCATCGCCTTCCTGAGGCGCCACCACGGCGAGGAGGGCGTGGAAACCGTGCTTTCGGGGCTCGTGGGAAACCCGGAGTTCCTGGTTCTGGACCATCATGACCCGGCGCGCCCCGTTCCGGTGGAAATCCGGCACCTCACAGACCCTTCCTACTGGATGTCCAACGAGTTCTCCCTGCGCGTGCTGACCAACGTGAAACGGGTGGTGGCCGGGCCGGACCCCATGTTCGAGGCCGGCCAGCAGATGGCCGTGGAGGAGCTCTCCAAGGGATCCCTGTTCGTGGCCCGCCTCCTGGGGACCCAGGGCATGGCCCGCCAGGCCACCCGCATCAACAGCCGCCTGAACCGCATTCGCACCCTGGAGATCCTGGAGCTTTCCCGGGGCCGGATCCGTATGGCCCAGCACACCAAGCCGGGCTATGTAATCTCCCCGGACATCTGCCGGTGGAACCTGGGCATCTATTGCGGCGGGGCGCGCCTGGCCGGGGCCGAGGACGTCCAGGGGGTCCAGACCCAGTGCCTGGCCGAGGGCGCGGACCACTGCGAGTTCGTCATCACTTACCGGGAGCCGGGCCTGGCCAACCGCCTCACCCGGTGGGCCCTTGGCTACGGCATACCCGACTTCGTGGCCGAGTACGAGCAGACCACCCTGGAGCGGGACCGGCTCATCGAGGAACTCACCCGGTCCCGGGAGGCTTACCGGGAGTTGGCCGAGCTTTCGCTCGCCGGCTCCTACGTCCTTTCGGGCGGGGTCATCGTCTACGCCAACCGCCGCATGGGGGAGTTGTTGGGCGTGCCGCCGGGCGAGCTTCTCCAGAGGCCCCTCACGGACTTCGCGCTACCCGAGGACCGGCCCCGGGTGGAGACCTTCCTGGTGAAGGCCTCCACGGGCCGGGGCACCGAGACCCCGGCGGAGTTCCGGGTGGACGGGCCGGACGGGTCCCTGCGCCATCTCCAGCACCTGGCCGCGCCTATCGAACATCAGGGCCAGCCCGCCATCCTGGGGAATCTGGTGGACGTGACCCAGGCCAAGGAGGCGGAAAACGCCCTGGTGGAGAGCGCCACCCGGTACCGAACCCTTTTCGAGAACGCCAACGACGCCATCTTCATCATGCGCCGCGGCGTTTTCGTGGAGTGCAACCCCCAGACCGTTTCCATGTACGGCCGCAAACGCGGAGACATCCTGGGGAAACACCCCTGGGACCTTTCCCCCCCGGTCCAGCCCGCCGGCCAGGATTCCCGGAAAGCCGCCATGGCCAGGATCTCCGCTGCGGAGGCCGGCCAGGCGCAGTTCTTTGAGTGGCGCCACAGCCGGGGGGACGGCTCGTTCTTCGAGGCCGAGGTCTCGTTGAACCGCATGGAGATCTCCGGGGAGGTGTCCGTCCAGGCCATGGTCCGGGACATCACCCAGAGAAAGCGGGACCAGGCGGCCCTGGCGGCCTCCGAGGCCAAGTACCGCGCCATCCTGGAGAACATGGAGGAGGCCTATTTCGAGATGGATCTGGCGGGCCGGTTCGTGTTTTTCAACGATGCGGTCTGCCGCATCTCGGGCTATTCCCGGAAAGAGCTCCTGTCCATGGGCAACCGGGACCTGGCCACGGAAAACACCGCCCAAAAAATGCTCGAGGACTTTTCGGAGCTCATCAAGACGGGCAAGACCGCGAACCTTGTGGATTACGAGATCACCACCAAAATCGGCGACGTGCGCGAGATCGAGCTTTCCGCCTCCGTGCGCCATGACGCCGAGGGCCGGCCCGTGGGTTTTTCCGGGGTGGTCCGGGACGTGACCGAGCGCCGGCGGGTGGAAGCGGCCCTGGCCGAGAGCGAGAGGCGCTACCGGGCCCTGGTGGAGAACGCCCCGGACATGATCGCCACCACGGACGACAAGGGACGGCTCACCTCCATCAACGAGCCGGGCTTGAAGATCCTGGGCCGGACCCGGAAGGAGGTCCTGGGCAAGACCCTGATTTCCCTGGTGGCCCCCCGGGACCGGGACGCCGCCCAGAATGCCTTTTCCGGCCTTTTTTCCGGCCAGGAGCCGGAGAATCCCTCCCGGTACCTGCGGGTCCGGATGACGGGCAAGGACGGCGAGCGGTGGGTGGCTTTTTCCGGCGGACCCGCGCCATCGGGATCCGGCGGGCCGGGCATCATGGTGGTGGGCCGGGACGTCACCCGGCGCGTGGCCATGGAAGCCCACCTGTCCCAGGCCCGGAAGATGGAGGCGGTGGGCACACTGGCCGGTGGAATCGCCCATGATTTCAATAACCTGCTCATGGGCATCTCGGGACGGGCGGCCCTTATGGGTCTGGACATCCCCGGGGACCACCCCCACGCCGAGCATTTGAAGGCCATCGAGGAGTCCGTGACCAGCGCGGCGAGCCTCACCCGCCAGCTCCTGGTCTTTGCCCGGGGGGGCAGCTTTGAGGTGCGGCCCCTGGACATCCGGACCGTGGCCGAAAAGACCCTCCGCATGTTCGGTCGGGCCAAGAAGGAACTGGAGATTGAGGGCTCCTTCCCCGAGGATGTCAAGGCGGTCCAGGCCGACCGGAGCCAGATCGAGCAGGTGCTCATGAACCTCTTTGTGAACGCCTGGCAGGCCATGCCCGGGGGAGGCCGGATCACGGTCCGGGCCGAAAACGAGACCCTCTCCCCGGAGCTGGACCGCCCCGGAGACCTGCCCCCCGGGGAGTACGTCCGGATCACGGTGACGGACACGGGGGTGGGCATGAGCGAGAAGATTCGCCAAAGGGTTTTTGACCCCTTCTTCACCACCAAGGAACTGGGGCGGGGCACGGGCCTGGGACTGGCCTCGGCCTATGGAATCATCCACAGCCACGGCGGAACCATC
This sequence comes from Pseudomonadota bacterium, assembly GCA_018829095.1. Lineage (GTDB taxonomy): Bacteria > Desulfobacterota > Desulfobacteria > Desulfobacterales > Desulfatibacillaceae > JAHJUF01. Next base: position 3,150 of record JAHJUF010000390.1, read on the forward strand.
ACCGTGGAAAGCGAAAAGGGCAAGGGGGCCTCGTTTTTTCTGCACCTGCCCGCAACGGATCAGATGCCCGAGGCCGAGGACGCCGAGGACCGGGAGGTGGCATTGGGTACGGAAACCGTCTTGCTGGTGGATGACGAGGCCATGGTGCGGGACACGGCCTCCGGCATGCTGAAGGCTCTTGGATACAGGGTCCTGATGGCCAACGGCGCCCTGCGGGCGGCGGAGGTTTACCGGGAGCACCAGGACGAGATTTCCCTGGTGGTCCTGGACATGATCATGCCCGGCATGGACGGCGGCCAGGCTTTTGACCTGATCCACGAAATCAACCCCCACGTCCGGGTCCTCCTGTCCTCGGGCTACAGCCTGGACGGCCGGGCCGAGGACATCATGGCCAAGGGCTGCCGGGGCTTCATCCAGAAACCCTTCACCTTAAAGCGCCTTTCCGAAGAGATGCGCAAGGTTCTGGACGCGCCGGAAGGCAAGGGGGAGAAGGGGCAGGGCAAAAAGCCCCAGGATGGAAGCCGGGCCCTGAAGGACGGGGAGCCGGAAAAAGGGGGTTGACCCCAAAGCCTATCCCCCCTTTCCCAAAGGAGGGTTGGGGGGATTCGCTCCCAATCATTTGATCTCCTTTAATGAGTTTAGAGACGTGCTTTGAGGTAAATATGGAGATTTGCGAAAAGTTCAAATATACATTCCTTTCATTGTATCAGGTTGTAGGCCTTTTGCCTGACAGCAGTGAGCATATAATAAATATTAATGATGATAATTCAAAAACTAGTTTTGGGTTTATAAATGATGTAAATGATACTTGTCGGAATATAGACTTGGGACTGGTGGTCAATAGATTAATGTTTAGCAAGATACCTGGAATAAAGACAGATGGTGATATTGAAAAACTTATAGAATCAGAGATCATCAAAATACAAACTGAAAGAAAAAGTCGAACACAGAATGACGCTACTTTTATGATAGCAATAGAAGGTGTGGCTGAATTAAAAATAAATCAAGACCTTTATTTTGAAAAGAGCCTTTATTCTTTTTGTTATGATGCAGTTGACAAAATAAAGATAAAAGAATGGCATAGAGATTCTATAAATTTTATTCTTGCATCTATAATTATTTCAGCTAAGAATGTCTATGGCATCAAGGAAGTTACGGATGGTCTTTATTTTGATGATGGGAATGGAAAGCCGTTGTTCACTTCACGTCTTATAGTTTCGGCGCAAGGGTTTCCGTATATACCCATTACAAATGGAATGATCATATCTTCAGAATCTAATATTCAATTTTTAAAAAAGGAAAAATTTTTCAAAAATATTGTCTCTTTATATGTGCAATCATTTGATGAGAGCCAAACAGAGTTTATACGCTTTGTTAATGTCTGGGCTGCGCTCGAAATATTTATTAACAATATTTTTAATAAATATAAAGAAAGCTTTTTTTCTGATATTTATAATAAGGAAAAGATACGGGGAATAAAATTTATTTCTAGTATAGACGAGAGGATGAAGTATACTAAGGTTCATAAATTTGCTTTGATTTCTTATTATTTAGGGGCTAATCCAATCGAAGAGGTTGAATTTTTTAAAAGCTGTAAAGCGTTACGAGACAAAGTTTATCATAGTAAGCCTTTTTCAGACAACAAAATGCCTGTTGAGGATTTACGAAATCTACTAACTCAATATCTAATAGCATATCTTAATCAGGGGAAAAGCGGCCTGTGAAATCTCAATCTTGTGTTTAGCACGTAATGTTTCTCGCAGATCCAAATCCACTATGAGAGTCTTTCAGCCGGAACCATGGTTGCCATGCTCCAGGAAATGGAAAATCCCCGTCAGGATGAGAAGGAACTGCCGCGGCGGTGGTTTCTGGACGACGAGTTCGACCTGTTGGTCTGGCTGGATGAATCCGGGCGGGCGACGAGGTTCGAGCTCATCTACGACCGGTACGCCGACCCCCGGGCCGTGACCTGGAAGCCCGGGCTCCCCCTGGCCCATCACCGGGTGGATGAGGGCGAAAACCGCCCGGGCCGCGCCAAGGCCGCGCCGATGCTGGTTGTGGATGGCGTCCTGGACGCAGAATCCCTGGCCGAAAAGTTTGCCCTCCACGCCCGGGACCTGCCCCCGGAAATTACGATGGCCGTGCTTGCCGCCCTGGCGGAACCAGGCGGTTGATGCAGAACCCCCCTTGGAAAAAGGGGG
>JAHJUF010000391.1 GCA_018829095.1 Pseudomonadota bacterium
CCGCTGGGTGAACTCAAAGGGGCAAAGCCGGTCCCCCCGGGCCGCCAGGATCAGGATCTTTTCCGGCGGCAGGAGAGGGGAAAGGCGCATGGGAGAGTGGAAGGTCCACACCCTTTTCAGGTCCGCGAGAAGCGCAGGAGCCGGGCGGAAGGAATAGAGGGAAGGCTCGGGACCAAAGGGCCGGGCCATGTCCAGAGCCGGGACCACCATGGCCGCGAAGGCATGGGAACCGGCCAGGCACGAATACAACGCCGTGAGGTATCCGCCCATGCTGGCACCGATGAGTCCCACCCGGCCCATGCCCAGTTTCTCCAGGATCAGGAGAGTGGCCGAGATGTCCTGGACAGCCTGGCCGAAGAACTCGCAGGTGAAAGCCGGGTCCTCGGGCCTCAGGGCCAGGCGCTGGGAAGAGAAGTTGCCGTCCGACCTTTTCCCGTGGAAGGGGGCCACGAAAAGAACCGCGTCCAGACCCCGGTCCATGAGGCGGCGCACCTTGAACATGCGTTGGGCGTCAAGGTGGTCTCCCAGGAGGAATCCGTGGAGGCAGAGCACCGTGTCCCTGGGCCGGTCCCCGTGGGTCCACCGGAAGAGCCTGGCCTCGCGGTTGGCCTCGTGGCGGAGATAACGGTCCCGGATCCAGGGGTTTTTGGGTTCATATTCGGAAGGGAAGACGTATTCCTCCAAAAAACCCGGACCATAGGGTTTTCGGGACACGTTCCGGATCTCCGGGGCGGTTTCCGCCAGGGAGAAAAAGCTTTTTGGATCGTCCGTGAATCCTTTGTCCAGGTAGAACCGGGTTTCCCGTCCCAGTGATTTTTCATCCACCTTGCGCCGGGGGAGCACCCGCCGGAGAACCCGGGGGGCCATCAGGAACGCTTCATCCGTCACGCCGCCGGCAAATTTCCACGCCGCAAGGGAAATTTTCTCCTTCATGATTCGATTTCTCCTCAGATTTTCTCCACGGGCCGGGCCACCAGTCTGCCGTTTTCCAGGCCAAGCCGCGCCAAACCCTTTTCCTCCAGAACCTGAAGGTGGGTGTATACCTCGGAGATAGCCAGGTAGATTTCCAGGGACAGGCGGGCGGCGCGGTTCAGGACCGGAAAAAGCTGCCGGGCGGTCTCGTAGATGGTGGCCGGGCTGGAGGTTACCAGGGCAAGAACGTCTTTCTGGCGCTGGTCAAAGGTCCGGCGGTACATGGCCGCGATGGCGGGCAGATCCGTCACCGGTTTGCGATGGCCTGTATGCACGATTTCGGGAGTGAGGGCTTCGACCTTTTCCAGGGACCGATAGAATTCCTTTTGGACCGAATGTACGGGAAAGATGCCGCCCGAGTCCACGGCCACCAGAGCATTTGGGGTGATGTGGCCCAGGATGTGGTCCCCGGAAAAGAGGATGTTTTCGGGTTCCAGATGGAGACAGACCGATCCCGGGGTGTGCCCCGGGGTGTGAATGACCCGGCCCAGGAAGGAGCCCAGGCGGACCGTGTCCCCGTCTTCCATCTCCCCATCCACGCGGCAGGTGGGGGCCATGGCCCGGAAAATGTAGAACAGGAGGGACAGGGAGACCTGGTAGCCCAGCGGCAGGCCCGCAGCCCGGAGGAACCTGGCCGTGCTGGCCCTGGATACGTCCCGGCTGGTTTCCACGGCCTGGCGGTCCGCCGAATGGACCAGGACCCGGACCTGGCCCCGGGATTCGGCAACCAGACGCCGGGCTGCGCCGTAGTGGTCCATGTGGCCGTGGGTGAGGACGATTTGCCTCACGTCCCCCGGGCTGATTCCCACGAGGGCCATGGCCTTTTGGAGTTGGGGGAATCCCTGGCGGGTTCCCGTGTCCAACAGGGTGACCGGTTCGCCGGTGAAAAGGTAGGCATTGGCCGGGCCCGGCTTTTTCCCGGGCAGGGGAAGGCGTATCCGATGAATGCCAGGGTGGATTTCTCGGAGGAGGGCGCACATGGGCGATCAGCCGATCAGACGCCCAAAAACAGGTCGGCGATGCCCTTTTTGTAGAAAAAACCCACCGTGTTGTAGAAGGTTTCCGGGAACAGGCGCTTGGTCAGCCAGACGAATCTTCCCTCCAGTTGGGGAACAACGTAGAGGCGATTTTTCCGGATGGCCCGGACGGTCGCCCGCACCACGTCCTCGGAGGTGGTGCGGCTCTTGGCGAAAAAGGACTGGGCCATTTTTCTCTGGCGCTCGTCCGTGCACTGGAAGCTGTCCATGAGGTTGGTCTTGAAAAAGGTGGGGGCGATGACCGTGACCCTGATGTTCTTGGTGCGAAGTTCTGTGCGCAGTGTCTCGGACAGGGAAATGACCGCAGCCTTGGTCAGGTTGTAGGAACTCATTTCCGGCAGGCAGGCCAAGCCGGCGCTGGAGGCCATGTTCACCAGGTGCCCCTTGCCCTGCTTTTCCAGGATGGGGATGAATACGCGGCAACCGTTGATCACTCCCTTGACGTTGATGGACATGATCGTTTCCCACTGCTCGGAGGTAATCTTCTCCATCTTGCCGCCTGCGGCCACCCCGGCGTTGTTTACCGCTATGTCCACACCGCCCCAGGCTTTCTCCACCACGCGTCCGGCCTTTTCCACATCCTTCAGTTTGGTCACGTCGCAGGCGATGACCAGGGGCTCGCCACCCAGGGTCCGGATTTCCTCTGCGGTCTTTTCCACAGCTTCCGCGTTGATGTCCGCAGTCGCCACCTTCCAGCCCTCCCGGGCGAAGTGGAGGGCCAGGGCCTTGCCGAAACCGCTACCAGCGCCGGTGATGAAGACGCGCTTCCTGGGGAACCTGTTTTTCATGGGGATCGGCTTTCTCCTCTTGACCTTGGCTCGGGGAATCAGTCCGTGTCTTTCTCTTCGGATCCCTGGTCCCTGATTTTTTTGTGTTCCAGGGAGGCCCGGATGAATTCCCGGAACAGGGGGTGGGGGTCCATGGGCCGGGACTTGAACTCCGGGTGGAACTGGCATCCCAGAAACCAGGGATGGTCCTTGATCTCCACGATTTCCACCAAGTTGCCATTTACGAAGTTCCCGGCCAGGCCCAGGCCGGCCTGGGCCAGCTTCTCCTTGTAGACGTTGTTGAACTCGTAGCGGTGGCGGTGCCTTTCGGAAATTTCCCGGACCCCGTAGGCCTCCATGGCGAACGTGTCGGGCTCCAGAAGGCAGGGGTAGGCGCCCAGGCGCATGGTGGCGCCCTTGTCCGCGTCCACGTCCCGCCGCTCGGTGATTCCGGTCTTGGGATCCACCCATTCCCGCATGAGGTCAATGACCGGATGGGGCGTCACGGGGTCGAACTCCGTGCTGTTGGCCCCGGTCATGCCCGCCACGTTCCGGGAGTATTCGATGACCGCGATCTGCATGCCCAGGCAGATGCCGAAAAAGGGCACCTTGCGGACCCGGGCGAAGTGCACGGCGCAAATCTTTCCCTCCACCCCCCGGGACCCGAATCCGCCTGGCACCAGGATGCCGTCGCAATCGGCCAGCATCTCCTCGCAGGTGGCCTGGGTGACGTTCTCCGAATCAATGTATTTCAGATGCACATTGGCGTCGTTGGCCACGCCGCCGTGCATAAGGGCTTCGTTCAAGCTCTTGTAGGATTCCTTCAAATCCGTGTACTTGCCCACGATGGCGATGGATACCTGGCGGGCGGGGTTTTTCACCTTATCGAGCAGGGCTTCCCAGTTCTCCAGGCGGGGGGCCCGAGTCCACACGTTCAACAGTTCCAGGATCTTGTCGTCCAGGCCCTGCTGGTGGAAGACCAGGGGCACCTCGTAGATGCAATCCACGTCTTTGGCTGTGATGACCTCGTCCACGCCCACGTTGCAAAAGAGTGCGATCTTGGCTTTGATCTCCTTGGAAAGGAACTGGTCGGTGCGGCAAAGGAGGATGTTGGGTTGGATACCGATTCCCCGAAGCTCCTTGACGCTGTGCTGGGTGGGCTTGGTCTTCAC
>JAHJUF010000392.1 GCA_018829095.1 Pseudomonadota bacterium
CCTCCTTGGTGGTGAAGAAGGGGTCGAACACCCGGGTCAGGTTCTCCTGGGGGATGCCGCAGCCGTTGTCCTGCACATCCACTCGCACGAATTTCCCGTCCTCGTCCTTCCGGGCACGGACCCTGATCCTGCCGCCATCAGGCATGGCCTGGATGCCATTTACGAGGATGTTCACCAGGACCTGCTGGAGGTTCCGGAAGTTGCCCCTGACCCGGGGCAGGTCCCCGTCCAGCCGGGTCTCCATTTCCACGCCAAAGAGCATGCGCTCGTTCTCCACGAGCTTTTCCGAGGAGGACACCAGCTCCGTCACGTCCACGGCCTCGGCCCTGGGCTGGTCCAGGCGGGTGAAGTCGAGAAGGTTCCTCACCGTGCCGCTGGCCCGCTCCACCTGGAGGAAGATGTCCTTCAGCATCTCCACCACCTCCTCCCGGGAATAATCGTCCATGCTCTCCAGAAGGGTCTCGGTGGTGAGACTGATGTTGTTCAATGGATTGTTCAGTTCATGGGCGATGCCCGAGGTTAGGGTGCCCACTGCGGCCATTTTCCGGGACTGGAGGAGCTGGTCGTGCTTTTCCAGGAGTTCCCGGATCATGCGGTTGATGGCGATGGCGAGCGTGGAGAACTCGTCCCGGTACTTGCGCTTGGGGGTCACGGGCCGGAAATCCCCGGCCGCGATGCGCTCGGTGTACTCCACGGCCCGGCCCAGGGGCTGGAGGATCTGGCGGGCCAGCTCCGTGGCCACCCAGATCATGACCACAAGATTCATGATGATGGCGAAAAGCGCCGCGAACATGAACGTCCGGGCGGCGGCCCGGGCTTTGATCCGCTCCTCGTCCAGCAATTCCGTGGCGTGGGTGAGGATCTGGTGGCCCGATATCCGCACCGTGCCCTCGATGCCGTCGGGGCTGGCTTTTCGGGGCAATGCCGGCCTCTTTTCCATGGTGGAGAGCCGGGTGAGGAGCCCGGCGTATTCGGAGAGTTCGCTCCGCAGCTTGGCGTAGGGGCCCTCCCGCAGGAGCGACCGCATCTTGGACGGGGCCTTGTCCAGGATGCCCGCGGCCGAGTCGATGTTGTCGAGGGCGTTGAAGAGTTCGGGCCGGGCCTCATAGAGGAAAAAGTTCTTTTCGTGGCGCCGGGCCTGCTCGATGTGGAAGACCAGATTTCCCACCGAATCGAAGAACTCCATCTCCGCGTTCATCCGGGAGATGAAGATCATGGACGAGATGCCGATGCCGAAGGAGAAGAGAAAGGCGATGGAGAAGGCCAGGCTGATGCGGAACCGGATGGAGAGCCGGGGCCGCTCCGACAGGGCCTTTTCCATGGCGATGATCTGCTCGGCCGTGGTGGGGTCCAGGGAGAGGTTCGCCGGTTCGGATCGCCCGTTCTGCACGTTTTGCCGATCATCGTTTCGTTCCATAGGTGGTCGTTTGCCTCGTCAGGTTCCGGCCGCCCTCACCGCAGGATGAGGATGGAAGACCGGGTGGAGGACACCAGTTTGCCCAGGCGCTGGCGGGAAAAAATCTTGTCCAGAAGCGATGGGCGGCCCATCCATAGGGCCACCAGGTCTTTTTCGGCGGACTCATCTACAAAGTCGGCGAAGACGGATGTCTCCACCATCTTGACCCAGGCCCGGACGTTCCTGTCCGAATAATACTTCAATACCTGGGCCATTTCCCGGTCCACCTCGCTTTTGATGCCCTTGGCCTCGGTGAGCCCCACGATGCCCAGTTCGGCGTGGTGGATGGTCACAAGCTGGTTGATGAGTTCCAGGGACTCCTGGCTCACGTTGGCATTGTCAAGACAGCAGACGATCATGGAGGGATCCTTCTCCTCCTTGACCGCCAGCACGGAGCAGGGGGCGGACGACACCACCCGGGCGGCCGCTCCAGAGTCTCCCTCCCAGGCGCAGCCGGTGCCCTTGCCGCAGGCCAGCAGGATGAGGTCGCTCCCCATCTTTTTGGCCTCCTCCAGGATGAGCTTGCCGGCCACGCCCTGGCGAATGCGGAGCTTCAAGTCCTTCCGGCCCACGGCCCCCTTGCAGATCTGCTCCCAGGCCCAGGGGCCTGTTTTTTCCCAGGCGCATTCCGTGGCCCCCGATGGATAGAGGGCCTCCTCGTCCCGGATGCGCCGCAGGAAGTCCTCCTTGTATGTGGAAAGCTCACCGGCCAGGCGGGGGTCCGGGGTCTTTCCGGCCCCGGAGGTTTGGGGCCCGACGGCCAGCAGAGTGACGTCGGCCCATGTGTTGTAGGCGAGCTTTGCGGCCTCCCGGATTACCGGGGCGCTGTAGGGGGTTCCCCCCAGGGCAACGAGGATTCTCATGGCAGCCTCCATCCACTCAACAGATTGATATCATGTATTTTTTACGAGCGCCAGCCGGTGGGCTCCGGGGCGGCTATTGTTCCGCCCGCCGCTTGGCCATCTGGACCTCGGCACGCTGGATCACATCCTGGATCTCCTTGATCTTGAAGGGCTTGGACAGAAAGTCGAACACCCCTCTCCGAAAGGATTCCTTGGCCGTGTCCATGGTGGCGAAACCGGTGATGACGATGACCTCGGTGTCCGGGGAGATCTTCTTCACCTCGGTCAAAAACTGCATGCCGTCCAGTTCCTTCATCTTGAGGTCCGTGATGACCATGTCGAAGGGCTTTTCCCGGAATCGGGCCAGGGCCTCGGGGCTCTGGAAAAAGACCTCCACGTGGTAACCCATCTTCTCCAGGGCCGGCATGAGGCGCTTGCAGACAATGGGTTCATCGTCCAGGATGAGGATGCTCATGGCTTTTCTATCTTCCATCGTGAAGCCCTCCTTGCCCGTCCGGGTTTTGTTCCGAATGCAGGATTTTGTTGAAATGTTCCACGTACATGGCGACATGTTGGTCGCTGTCCATCTGGACGTCCAGCTGGCGCGCGAACGCCTCCAGGACCCCCAGGAGGTAGAGCTTTTCCTCCATGACCTCCCGGCTCACTTTCTTGATGCGGGCCACCACGAGGTCGCCCTTGACCTCCACCACGAAATCGTTGGCCGCGAGTACATCCGCAAGGACCTTGGCCCTGCGGGATCGGCGATGAGTCTCCGTGACGCCCCCCTGGAAGCGGAAATAGGCATAGTTGTTGTTGGGGTTTTCATGGATGTAGGAATCCGTCATGCTGAAATGATAGCCCAGCCGAAGGCTGATGTTGGCGTAGTGGGCCGAGATCACGGCGAGGTTCTGGCCCAGGATCTCCGGACTCGCCATGTCCGCCGAGAAGGTGCGCGTGAGGCTCGACATGAAGCTCGAGAAATCCACGTTCATGGGGTCCGTGTTCCAGGCCCCGGGCCGGGTGAGGCCCTTTAAGAATGCCTTCATGGGCAGGGACTCGACCCGATCCGGCTCGATGGGGGTTCCGGTCCCCGGAGCCAAGCCGCCGCCGATGTCGATGAGCACAAGATCCAGGGGTACGGCGAGCTTGAGCTTTCCGGTAAAGGTGCCGGGGTCGTGGCGCTGGGAGAATTGGAGGGAGATCAACTCCTCCACAGCCTTTTCGTGGATGAACCGGGTGATGTCGTGGAGCGTCCTGCAGCCATCGGGCGAAAAATTCCGGGCGTGGGGGTCCAGGAGGTTTAACGGCGCGATCTTCTTCAGGATGCGCCTCAGGAGCCTGTATTCGTAGGCGTCCTCGATATTCTCCTCGCGCAGATGGTAATCCTGGAGTTCCTTGACGATGCCGTCGTAGACCCGATTGCCCTCGGCATCCACGGTGATCTCCTGGCCCTGGGCGATGAGCCGGGTGGCGTCTCCCATATCCACGATGGCCGGCACCCGGAACTCCCGGGCGATGGTGGCCATGTGACCTGTGGGCGAACCCACGTCCGTCAAGATGGCG
>JAHJUF010000393.1 GCA_018829095.1 Pseudomonadota bacterium
CTTTGCCTCGGCAACCGGCCCGAAGAGGCCAGGGCCGCGCTCCACCGCCTCCAGATCCTGGACCCGGAAAAGGCCGATGAAACGGTCGGCCAGATGAAGGAAGAATGCGGCTTTGGCAACAGGGACTGAGGAACGCGGTCCATTCGCCCGAAACCCTTGCCCTTTTCACCGCTTTTTGGAATAACCCAGGCCATGGTCCAATACGAAGAACTTTTCGAGCGCAACATGGGGGTGCTCACCCGCGAGGAGCAGGAACGGCTCCGGCAATCCTGCGTGCTGGTGGTGGGATGCGGGGGCGTGGGGGGCACCGTGGCGGTGAGCCTCGCCCGGAGCGGGGTGGAGAGCTTCATCCTGGTGGATTACGACGACTACGAGCCATCCAACATGAACCGCCAGGTGGGATGTTTCACCAGCACCCTGGGCCGGAAAAAGGCCGAGGTCATCGCCGAACAGATCCTGGAGATCAACCCCGAGGCCAAGGTCCGGTGCCATCCCGAGTACCTGTCCCTGGACGAGGTCGCCCGGCTCATGGGCGATGCGGACCTGGTGTTTCCCGCAGCCGATGACTTCGCCTTCTCCATCATGGTCTTCCGGGAGGCCCGGCTCCAGAAAAAACCGGCGCTGCTGGTCTTTCCCTCGGGCACCTGGGCCAATGTCACCATCATCCCGGAAAAGGGCCACACGGTGGAGGATGTGGAGGGCGTGCCGAAGCTGGCCACGTACGAGGAACTGGCCGAGATGCTGGAGACCCGGAAGTACAAGATGGGGACCTATTACTACGTGCGCCGGGGCAACTGGAAGCTGGATTACTACGAGCGGTTCCTGTCCGGCGAGGCGCCCCCGGCCCAGCTGGGCCCCATCGTGTGGATGGCCGCTTCCCTGGGGGCCATGGAGGCGGTGAAGCTTCTTTCCGGCCGGTGGGAGCCTGTTCAGGCCCCGCGCTACTGGACAATCACCACGGAAAACATCAAGGTGAACCGCGTAAACGCCCCCAGCGCCCAGACCCTCCTGGTCTGGCAGCGCCAGGCGGCTTGGCGCATCTTCCAGGGCCCCCTGGGCCAGGTCATGGAAAAGGCCCAGGCCCTCTGGTACCGCCAGTTCACCCGCCGCATGGCCGCCCGGGAAAAACGCCGCGCCAAGCGCACCGGGAATTGAAGGGCAGGAGGATTTCGAAAGCAGGTAGAACGGGCGGGTCATCTGGATCACGCCGATAGGCGGCCAGGCCGGTTTGGGACTCCCGCAGCCCCGCTGCCGCGATGAGCCAGGCTGGTTGCAGAATCAACCGTTGGGGCTTTTTAGCGTTACCCGATTCCCAGGCGGCTCCCGGCCGGCCATCAGGCCAACACGCCCATCCGATCTTTTTGGAAACAGCCCCTAATCTGCGGTTTCCCCTTTTTTCCCTAACCCTCCTCCCCTCGTTCCCCCAGATCCCCCAGCGTGTATTGCAGCAGCCCGCAGGCCATGGCGGCGGCGGTTTCGGCTCTCAGGATTCTCGGGCCCAGGGCGGCGGGGAGGAAGCCGGAGTCCAGGAGGGTTTTTGCCTCGACGGGCGTGAAGCCGCCTTCGGGGCCCACCATGGCCAGGACGTCGCCGGAGAGCCCTGGCGCGCTTTCCGGTCCCATGGGCAGGGAAAAGGGCGCGGGCTGGTTTTCCCAGAACAGGACCCGGAGGGCGAATCCCCGGGTCCGGGCCTCCGCCTCCGCCAGGGATGCCAGGGGGAAGACCGTCATCGCCTGGTTGTTGCGGCTCTGTTTGGCGGCCTCCCAGGCGATTTTTTGCCACCGTTCGCCCCGGGCGTCCGGGTCCTTTGGCCGGGGCACGGACCGGGCCGCCTCAAAGGGATGGAATCCCGCCGCGCCCAGTTCCGTGGCCATGCGCACGGCAAGGTCCATCTTTTTGGGCTTCACCAGGGCCATGGCGAGGTGCACCCGCACGGCCGGCGGGGGCGGGGCAGGCCTTTCCGAAAGCACGGCCAGGTCCACCCGGCCGGGGCTGATGTCCGTGATTTCCGCCTCCCACGCCCGGCCCGAGCCGTTGAAAAGCTCCACCCGGGCCCCGATGGC
>JAHJUF010000394.1 GCA_018829095.1 Pseudomonadota bacterium
CCAGCCAGGCCATGAGTTCCTTATGGGCTTCCTGGACCTTGCGGAACTTGGCCGCCTGGCCGCCATGATCCGGGTGATGAATATTGACCTGTCGACGGTAAGCGGTCTTGATGGCCGCCCCGGCGTCCGGGGACACCAGATCTTCCTCCGAGAGTTTGAGCACGGTTAGATGCTTGGGGGCCACCCGGGGGCTGTAGATGGAAACCGGGCGAAGGTGCCGGTGGGAGGAGGCCGAGGTCCGGGCGAGCCCCAGGACGTGCCAGGATGCCTGGTACCGGGACTTGTTCTGGTTCCGCACCTTCCACCATTCCCGGCCCAGGGCCTCGGTGAGGCGTCCCAGGTCATTGGCGGGCCTGGCCCCGGTCGAGCGGTCCCAAAAGAAGCAAAAAACCTCCCGGGAGCCCCATACCACCACGTTCAACACCAGGGAGGAGTCGTTGAAGGAAAAGGTGGCGTAGCGCGTGTTGATGGCCCGAAGCAGGTTGGTGGCCACGTCCAGCTTGGCCAGGAGCTTTTCCCGGCATTCCTTGCTGCAATACTTGCGTCTCAGGTTCTCCATGCCCTTGCCGCAGGCCTGGCACGCCCGGGTGGGCCGTGGCACGGCGGGCAGGCAAAGCCCGGAGGCTTCCCGGGGCTCATGGGGTTTTTCCCGGCATGGGTCAGCCATGATCGCTCGGTCCAGGGTCGCAGGCGAACGGGACAGGTTCCATTATAAGAACTAAGCCCCTGGCCCGCAAGGTTCGGACCGGACCGGGAAGGCGTTGTGCCAATGAGGCATCATTTCGGGATGGGCTCAAGAAGGAATTTTCGCTCCAGGCCCCGGGACCGGAGGTCCATTTCCGGTCCCGGGGCCTGGCCTCAGGGCGTGGCCGCCGGGGTGACCGGGGCTGGGGCTGGGGCTGAAACGGCCGGCTGGGGGGAGGCCTGGCTTGGCGGGAAAAGCTCGGGTTTCATACGAAAGGCTTCCTGGAGATGCCGCATGCCTTCCTGCTTGCCATCGGGCAGTTGCATGAGGATGCTGCCCAGGTTGCGATGGGCCTCGGGCCATTGGGGACGCAGCTCCAGGGCCTTGCGGAACTCGCCGGCAGCCTCTTCGTATTTCTTCTGGGCCATGAGGGCCGCCCCTAGGTTGTAATGGAGAACTTCCGGGTCCTCAGGGAGCACCCCGGGTCTTTCCCGGGAAACTTCCAGGGCCATGCTGAAACCCTTTTCCGCCTTGGCCCAGTCCTGGACCCGGAGGGCCGCGATGCCCGCGTTGAAATGGACAATGGGATTACCCGGGTCCAGTCCGGCCGCAGTCTCGAAGGCCTCAAGGGCTTCTGCATAGCGGCCCTGCTTGATGAACACGTTGCCCCGGTTGTTGTGGACCTTGGAATAATCCGGCTTGATGGCCAGGACCTGATCGTAGGCTTCCAGGGCCTCTTCGTATTGTCCGTCAGACCCGTAGGCCACCCCCATATTCAGCAGGGCGTTCATGTGGTTGGGGTACGCGGCCAGGACTTTTTTCAGCGCTTCGATACCCTCTTCATAGCGCCCGGTCTCGATGTAGGCCCGGCCCACGTAGGACTGGATCTTCTGGCGGTGGGGGTTGAAATGGTAGGCTGTGGACGCCTCGTTCAGGACCAGGTTCCACATCTCAGCCTTTTCCGCGCTGGTGACCCGCAGGTAATGGGCGTCGGCCTTGATCCACTGGGAGTAGGTGCTGGCGGCCACCAGAAAAAAAGCGAAAAAGCCCAGGGCCAGGAATCCGGCCAACAGGCGGGGAAAAGCCCGTTCGCGCTTTTCCGGAGGCGTGTATATCCTGGCCAGGGACGCCAGGCAGGCGGCCAGCGCCAGGGGCGGGATGGCCCTCTGAAAGGGGAAGCTCACCATGGAGTTGGCCCCAATCCCCACCATGCAAACGGCCACGGCCAGCACCGGGAGGCGGTTGCCCCGGTCCTTGCCGGCCAGCATGGCGAAAACCGCCCGGAACAGGGAAAGGGCCAGCCAAGCCAGGAGCGCCACGCCCACCAGGCCCGTTTCGGCAAAGGTCTGGAGAAAGTCGTTGTGGACATTGGTGAGTTGGGCCTCCTCGGAAAAGACCTTCTCCACCACGGCCCGGCGCACGTACAGGGGGTACTGGATCTTGTGGTTGCCCAGGCCCACGCCCAGGACCGGATACTCCTTGATCATCTCCCAGGTGTTGCGCCAGATGTCCAGGCGAAGCTCCACGGAGACGTCCGGCGTGGAGGGGGCTGCGGGTTTGGCCAAGGCCAAAGGCGCGGGGACCGCCTCGTCCTCTGCTGAAGGCAGCGCCTCCGGGGCCGGGGCCGGGCTTACGGGGAGAACGGCTTTTGCGAACTGCCGGGCCGCGGTGGTGGCCCGGCCCAGGACCCGGCCCATCTCCCAGGAAAAGCCCCGGGGAGTGAGGTTGATCATGCAGAAGAAAACCACCACGGCTATGGCCAGGGCCAGGGCCTTTTGCCGGTTCCAGGCCCATGTCCCGCCCCATCGCCTCACCAGGAGCAGCAAAACTCCGCCGGTGACTGCCTCCAGAAAAGACGCGGCCCAGCCGCCCCGGGTGAGGGAATAAATCAGGAAAACCGCCATGAGCCCCGAAGCCAGGGCAAAGAACCAGGCCCGCCACGGCTTTTTTTCCGCCAGGAAGAACCCCGCCCCCAGGGGCAGGGTGAGGACCACGTGGTGCACGGCCATGTTCTTGTTGGCAAAGGTGGCGGCCGGGGCGATCACCTGGGGCACGAAGTCCACGGCCAAAGGCAGGAGGTGCTGCCCGATGCCCAGAAGGGCCGTGGCAAGCCCCGATATGAACACAACCACGAGAAGGGTCAGGGCGTCCTTTTCATCCGAAAGGACATTGGCCACCACCAGGAAAACCAGGCCGCAGGCCGCCCACTGGGACCAGGTGGTGAAACCTTCATACTGGTTCACGGCCCAGAAAATGGAAATCCCGGACCAGGCGATGAAGGCCAGGAGGGGGAGGGCAAAGGGGGGCCAGAAGATTTTGGACTCGGAGAAATACGCCTTCCGGGCGCAGACAAGCCCGGCCAGAAAAAGCGCCCCGGTCTGGATGAAGGCGCTCTGGGGCAAATTGGCGAAATCATAGATCCCGGGCTTCACGGCCAGAGGGGCCAGAAGGAGGAAGGCGGCGGTGAGATAAAAAAGGACCATGGCCGACACCCGGTCCATCTCCTCGGTCCGGACCGCGCCAGCCCCCACCGCCATCTCCCGGAGAGCTTTTTCCACTTCCTTGACCGGGATCTTGAGTTCACGGGCCATGCGCACGGGAGGCATGGTTGCGGCGTTGCGCTGGATGAACTTGCGTTTCTTGTTGGAAAGGATCACGATATTTTTCCGTCAGGGGAGGTGGAACGGCAGGTTCCCGCCGGGAGAATCCTGTATTTTGCCTTGACCCGGGCGGCCGGGCGGGATTATGAATTTTTTCGGATGCTGGAAAAGTCCGCCTGCGAGCGGACGCCCGCCCATCGCAGGAAAGACCCTTCAAGGACCAAATTCCGGAACATGGTGGAGCAAACCGTCGAGTTCCGGTCCCCGGGGTCTGTCCGGGCCGGGCCATCCCGCAACCTGCCCGTCCCTGCCAAGTCCACGTTTCATACGGCCAGCCGCCCGCCTTGTCAATGGCCGGCCGTTTGGGAGAAAGACCCATGAGCTTCACGTCCCCCAAGGGAAAAGCCGCCGCCGTCGGCCTCCTCACCCTGGTTGTCATCGTCCTGTCCGCCACGGGCCTTTCCTGCGGCCAGGAAAAATTCGGGGGCCTGGGGCTTTCCGTGGCCCAGCTCTACGATCCGGCCGCCCCGGGCAACCGGGGGCCCCTGATCGTGCTGTACGCCCTTCCCGGAGGCCCGGCCCAGAAGGCGGGGATCTCCGGCGGGGACATCATCACCCACATGGACGGCGACCCCACCGAGGG
>JAHJUF010000395.1 GCA_018829095.1 Pseudomonadota bacterium
CTCCGCCAGCTCCCGGATGGTGATCTCCCGGGGGTTGCCCAGGTTCACGGGGCAGGAAAGGTCCGGGGCGTCCATGAGGCGCAAAAGCCCCTCCACCATGTCCGACACAAAGCAGAAGCTCCGGGTCTGGGAGCCGTCCCCCCGGATGATCAGGGGTTCGTTTTTCAGGGCCGCCACGATGAAACCGGACACCACCCGGCCGTCCCCGGCCGCCATACGCGGGCCGTAGGTGTTGAAGATCCGGGCGAGGCGCACATCCACCCCGTTCTGATGGTGGTAATCCATCACGAGGGTTTCCGCCACGCGTTTGCCCTCGTCGTAGCACGAGCGCGTCCCGATGGTGTTCACGTTGCCCCGGTAGGTCTCCTTCTGGGGGTGCTCCGCGGGCACGCCGTAGACCTCCGAGGCCGAGGCATGGAGGATACGGGCCTTGACCCTCTTGGCCATGCCCAGCATATGAATGGCCCCCATGACCGAGGTCTTCACGGTTTTCACCGCGTTTTTGCCGTAGTGCATGGGCGCGGACGGGCAGGCCAGGTTGTAGATCCGGTCCGCCTCCAGGAGGATGGGTTCCACCACGTCGTGGCGGACGAGTTCGAAGCTCTTTTCCCCCAGGAGGTGCTCCACGTTCCGCTTTTGACCCGAAAGAAAATTGTCCAGGCACAGGACGTCGCAGCCCGCCTTCACCAGGCGGTCGCAAAGGTGGCTCCCGATGAACCCCGCCCCTCCGGTGACCAGCACGCGATGCCTTGCCATGGTTCTTCCTCAATCCCTCCCGGGAAAAAGGGGGGGGACAGGCTGGATTTCCCGGAACTTCCCGGCGGCTCCACCCAATCCCCCCCGCATCCCTTTTACCTGGTCACCAGGCTGTTCAAAAACGATGAGCCGCAAGGCGCGCGAGGCGGGAAGGGGCGAGGCGTACTATTGTATGTTCTGCCCTTTCCCGGCGAAGCGCAACGCCGCGGATCGCGTTTTTGGGCAGCCTGTTAGGCGATGCCCAGGGAATACTTCAGGCTCATGAGGGTGTTCTTCATGAGCATGGTGATGGTCATGGGGCCCACGCCGCCCGGCACCGGGGTGATGTAGCCGGCGATCTCCTTGGCCGCGTCAAAGTCCACGTCGCCGCGCAGGATGGCGATTTTCTTGCCCGTCTTCTCGGAGATCTTCTCCCCCACCCGGTTAACACCCACGTCGATGACGCACGCGCCGGGCTTGATGTACTCGGGCTTCACCAGGCCCGGAACGCCCGCGGCCACGATGAGGATGTCGGCCCGCCGGCAGTGGGCGGCGATGTCCTTGGTCCGGGTGTGGACCACGGTCACCGTGGAGTTGGCGCCCCGGCCCTTCTGCACCATCATCACCGCGATGGGCTTGCCCACGATGTTGGAACGGCCCACCACCACGACCTCGGCGCCGGAGGTTTCCACGCCCGCGCGGACGATCATCTCCTGGATGCCCGCCGGGGTGCAGGGGGCGAACTTCACTTCGTTGCCGCCGATCATGAGCCGGCCCACGTTCACGGGGTGGAAACCGTCCACGTCCTTGTCCGGGTCAATGGCGTTCAGAACCTTCTTCTCGTCGATGTGCTTGGGCAGGGGCAGCTGCACCAGGATGCCGTTGATGCTTTCGTCCTTGTTGTACTTGTCGATCAGGGCCAGGAGAGCCGCCTCGGCGATATCGGGCGGCTGGTTGTCCTGGACCTCGTGAAAACCCACCCGGTGGGCGGTCTGGATCTTCAGGGTCACATAGGAAATCGAGGCGGGGCTCTCCCCCACCAGGATGGTGACGAGCCCCGGCACCTTGCCGTGCTTGGCCTTGATCTCGGCCACTTCCTTGGTGATCTCCTCCAGGATCTGCTCCCGGATCTCCGTACCCAGAATCAATTTCGCGGACATGCTGTTCTCCTTTCAAGTTTCCCCCGGCAAAGACCTGGCCCCATCCTGGGGCCGCCGATCCGGGCGTGCGGTAAAATGGACGATAACTCCCCGAAAGAACCTTGACTTATTGTTCAAAATCCGGGTTGCGTCAACCCTTTTCCCGGCCCCGGGCAGGGCGATGCGCCCCGGGACCCGGGGCCCGGGGCCTCCTTGCCTCCAGGGGAAAACCCTTGGAATCCGGCGGGATTGCATCCCAGGGCGATCTGGCCTACAAAATCAGGAACCAGCCCTTTTCCCGGCCCTTCCGGAGTTTCATGAAGAAGCGCGGCCCCATGCCCTTGTCCCAGGAAAGCCCCTCAGCCTCCGAATACGTCCGGGCGCTCGTCGAGAGCCGGTCCCTGGGTCCCCTGGTGGTCCACCGCCAGGACCTCCCGGCCCGCCAGGCCCGGTTCGCCGGGGTGAAAACGCCCTGGCGCCCGGCCATGGAGGCCTTCCTTTCCGCCGCGGGCATCGGCCCCCTGTATTCCCACCAGGCCGAGGCCATGGATCTCGCCCGGGCCGGACGCGACGTGGTGACAGCCACGCCCACGGCTTCGGGCAAGACCTTCATCTACAACCTGCCCGTGATCGAGCGATCCCTGGCGCGCCCCGGGTCCCGGGCGCTGTACCTCTTTCCCTTGAAAGCCCTGGCCCAGGACCAGTTGAAGGCCTTCAACGCCCTGGCCGAAAACTGCCCGGAGCCACGCCCCAGGGCGGCCGTGTACGATGGGGACACCACGGCCCACTTCCGCAAAAAAATCCGGGACAACCCGCCCGACGTCCTCATCACCAACCCGGAGATGCTCCACCTGGCTCTGCTCCCCTTCCACGACGCCTGGGCGGAATTCTTCGCCAACCTGGCCTTTGTGGTGGTGGACGAGGTGCACACCTACCGGGGCATCATGGGCTCCCACATGGCCTGGGTGTTCGCCCGGCTCATGCGCATCTGCGCCCGGTACGGAGCCTCCCCCTCCTTCATCTGCTCATCAGCCACCATCGCCAACCCCGGCGAACTCTGCTCCATGCTCACGGGCCGGGAGTTTGCCGTCATCGAGGAATCCGGAGCCCCGGCCAGCGAAAAGCAGGTGGTGTTCGTGAACCCGGACGCCGGCCCGGCCCGGGTGGCCATCGAGCTGTTGAAAGCCGCCCTGGCCCGGGAGCTGCGCACCATCGTGTACACCCAGAGCCGCAGGCTCACGGAACTCATCGCCCTGTGGGCCTCGGAAAAGGCCGGGGACTTCGCGCCGCGCATCTCCGCCTACCGGGCGGGCTACCTGGCCGAGGAGCGCCGGGACATCGAGGCGAAACTCTCCAGCGGCGAGCTGCTGGCCGTGGTGTCCACCAGCGCCCTGGAGTTGGGCATCGACATCGGCAACCTGGACGTGTGCATCCTGGTGGGCTATCCCGGCACCCTCACGGCCGCCTGGCAGCGGGGCGGGCGCGTGGGCCGGGGCGGGTCCGGCTCGGCCATGATCCTGGTGGCCGGGGAGGACGCCCTGGACCAGTACTTCATGCGCCACCCGGACCAGTTCTTCTCCCGGCCCATGGAGCGGGCGGTCATCAACCCGGACAACCCGGTGATCCGGGACCGGCACCTGGTGTGTGCAGCCTCGGACCTGCCCCTGAAAAGCGGCGAACCCTTCCTGAAAAGCGAAAAAACCGCCCGGGCCGTGGAACGCCTGGTGCAAAAAGGGGAACTCCTGCTGAACGCAGCCGGGGACCGGATGTTTGCCGCCCACCAGCGGCCCCACCGGGATGTGGATCTGAGGGGTGCGGGCCGGTCCTATCGCATCAGCCTGGCCGGGTCCGGCCCGGACCGGGACGCCCCGGGACGCACCGTGGGCCAGGTGGATGGAGTGCGGGTCTTCCGGGAGGTCCACCCCGGAGCCATCTACCTGCACCACGGGGATACCTTCCTGGTGGCCGACCTTTCCCCGGAGACTCGCACGGCCATGGTGGAACGGGCGGACGTGGACCACTACACCAAGGCCCTGGCGTCGAAAAGCACGGAAATCCTGGAGGTTTACGCCGAAAAGGCCGTGGCCGCCTGCCGAGTGGGCCGGGGGAGGTTGCGGGTCACGGACCAGGTCACGGGCTACGAAAAGCGCCAGGTCCGCACCAGCCGCCGCCTGGGCACCTTCGGCCTGGACCTGCCGCCCTCGGTGTTCGAGACCGAGGGCCTGTGGATCGTCATCCCGGACAGGGTGCTCGCCGAATGCGAGGAAAAGCGCCTCCACTTCATGGGGGGCATCCACGCCGTGGAGCACGCGGCCATCGGCATCCTGCCGCTCCTCGTCATGACGGACCGGAACGACCTGGGGGGCATCTCCACGCCCCTTCACCCCCAGATCCAGGGGGCGGCCGTGTTCGTTTACGACGCCATGCCCGGGGGCGCGGGGCTGTCGGCCATGGCCTTTGCCCGGGCTTTGGATCTTCTGGAAAAGACCCGGGACACGGTGGCCTCCTGCCCCTGCGACTTCGGCTGCCCGGGATGCGTCCACTCCCCCAAGTGCGGCTCCGGCAACCGGCCCATCCACAAGGAGGCGGCCCTGTTCGTCCTGTCCGCCCTCCTGGACCCGGGCCGGGCCGCCCCGGCCCCCCGGGAGGTCATCCTCTACGGAGAACCCGATGGGGATGAAAAGCGTAAGGAATCCAAGGAGTACCCAAAGGAGAGGAAAGACGGGCCGCCGGGCCGGAGCCGGGCGTCA
>JAHJUF010000045.1 GCA_018829095.1 Pseudomonadota bacterium
CCAAAAGAGACGGCCTGTCCATCACCGAGGTGCCCGTGGGCTGTCTGGACATGCGGGGCAGCCGGTTCAATCTTGTTCACGAGGGATTTTACAAATTCGGGAACCTCTTTTTGCTTTGGTTCAAAACCCTGCGGGACTGATCCGGAGAATTGTTTTTGTTTTGGCAAAAAATCCTCCGGGGCTGACCCGGAGAACCGGCCGGACCGCCTTTTCCCCCGGCCTGGAGGCAATATGAAAACAGGCGCCTGGAGATGGATATTCGGGCTGGCCCTGGTGGCCCTGTCCGGACTGGTCTATGCCATCCACTACGCGATTTTCCACGACGCCCACCACATATTCATCTACATGGTGGGCGACATCGCCTTCGTGCCCGTGGAAGTGCTCCTGGTCACCCTGATCCTGCACGAGCTTTTGAAGCGGCGGGAAAAAAAGGAGATGATGGAGAAGGTGAACATGGTCATCGGCGTGTTCTTCCACGAGATGGGCACGGAGCTTTTGAACCTCATGACCGAATTCCTGGCCGACCGCCGTGCCCTGGAGGAGCGCCTGGAGGGCATGCGGGACTGGACCGAGGCGGATTTCGCCCGGGCGGCGGCCGAGGCCTCGGCCTTCACCCCGGCCTTCTGGTGCGCCGGGGAGAACCTCGTGGAGCTGAGGGAGTTCCTGGTTCGCAAAAGGGGATTCATCGTGCGGCTCCTGGTGAACCCCAACCTCATGGAACACGAGCAATTCCCCCGCCTGCTCTGGTCCGTGACCCATATCATCGACGAACTCCACATGCGCCCGAGCGTGGACAAGCTGTGCACCCTGGACGGCGAGCACGTGGCCGGGGACCTGCGCCGGGCCTTCCACCTCCTCCTCTCCCTCTGGCTCTCCCACATGGCCCACCTGAAGAGCGCCTATCCCTACATGTACCCCATCGCCCTGGCCCAGACCTCCTTTGGCAGGGAAACGGAAGAGGAGTAGGCGGGCCACCCGCCCTTTTTTCAAGAGAAGGGCCGGGATCTACTCCCCCCTTTGGGAAAGGGGGGCTTTCCGAGGGCCGGAAAGGGGCCGGCTAATCCCAGGCCAGGTCCCGGGCCGCGAACAGGGGGCCGTCAGCGCATACCCGCTTCAGGGTTTCCCCGCCTTTTCCACCGGCCTTGCACACGCAGGACATGCACATCCCCAGGCCGCAGGCCATGCGGCGTTCCAAAAGCACATAAAGCCGGACGCCGTGGCGGTCCGCGATCCTCTTGGCCGCCGCCATCATGGGCTCCGGGCCGCAGGCCACGGCCGCCAGGTCCGTGGGGTTCTCCTCCCGGGCAAGGGCCGCCTCCCAGGGCTGGGTGGCCAGGCCCGCGCAGAAATTTTCCCGGGCCAGACCCCGGGCCTGGGTATCCCCCGGAGTCCCGGCCTCGCATGCCAGGCGGAGGTTTTCGCCGGGCATCCCCAGGCTCAGGAGTTCATCCACGTACAGCCGGGGCAGGGTCCCGGGGTCACAGCCCGGCAGACGGCATTCCAGGGATTCCATGCGGTCCACCCCCAGGAAGGCGTGAACGTCCAGGCCCAAAAACACAGCCTCCTGGGCGAACCGCACCAGGGGCGCGATGCCCACCCCGCCCCCCAGCAGGTGCAGGCGGCGGATGCCTGAGGCCGACCAGCCAGCCAGGTTTGCCGGGGTTCCCAGGGGTCCCAGGAGGGCCAGGCGGCTTCCGGGGCGGACCCGGCGAAGCTCACGGGTGCCCCGACCCTGGGGCAAAACCCGGTACACGATGTCCAGGGCCCCGGGCCGGGCCGGACGGGCCAGGCGGGCCAGGGCCGGGGGAAGATCCAGGCCCCGGGGGAAATCCGGGGCAAAGCCCGGGATCAGAACCCGGTGCACGGAAAAGGGGCGTTTGAGAAAGGCCGCCTGGCCCGTCTCGCCGCCCTCCGCCTTCCGGCCGCCCGAGGCCGGGGAGGTGGCGGCCATGACGAACTGGCCCGGGTGAAAGTCCCCGGCATCGGGAATCTTAAGGCGCAGGATATACAGGTCCTCCCGGTCCCCGGCCGGCTCGTTGGCCTCCACAGTGGCAAAAAACTCCCGGGCCGCGTCCCGGGTCCGGGGGGAAAAGGCGTCCGGGCGTCCGGAGATTTCATCGGCGGCAAGGAACAGGGCCCGGGGAAAGTCCCGAACCCGCGCCGGAGCCCGGAGCCGGTCCGCAGCCTCCCGATCCGGAGCCA
>JAHJUF010000396.1 GCA_018829095.1 Pseudomonadota bacterium
AAAAAGGGCGAGCGGGTGGCCATCCATCTCCCCAACTGCCCCCAGTTCGCCATCGCCTACTACGCGGTCCTCATGAACGGCGCGGTGTTCACGCCCCTGTCCCCGCTCCTGTCCCCCCGGGAGGTGGAGCACCAGCTGAATGACTCCGGGGCCGAGACCCTCATCTCCCTGGACCTCCTGTACCCCGGCATAGCCGAGGTGGTGAAAAAGACCAAGGTCGCCCGCGTCATCACCACCGCCATCGCGGACTGTTACAGCGCCGTGATCCAGCCCTTGAAACCCCTGGCCAAGATCCCGGCCCCGGGGACCCTGGACTTCCCCAGGCTCCTGGCCGACTACCCCCCCAAGCCGCCGAAGGTCACGATCGACCCCAAAAAGGACCTGGCCCACCTGGCCTACACCGGCGGGACCACGGGCGTTTCCAAGGGCGTCATGCTCACGCATTACAACGTGGTGACCAACGCCCTCCAGTTCGGCCTCTGGTTCACCGGGGCGGACCTAAGGCTTGAGGGGGACGGGTACGACCTGGTGTATCCCCCGGGGGTGGACCCGACCAAGGACCGGCTCCTGGTGCGGGACAAGGAGACGCTTTTGGTGGTGGTGCCCTGGTTCCACGCCATGGGCACCATCGGCTACCTCAACAACCCCGTGGCCTCGGGCACCACCATGGTGGTGTTCCCCCGCTTCGACCCCCAGGAATACCTCATGGCCATCGGCAAGTACCGGGCCACCAGCCTGGGAGGCGCGCCCCAACTCTACGTGCCCCTGGCCGAGCAGCCGGGCTTCGACGAGGCGGACCTCTCGGGCGTCAAACTCGCGGCCTCGGGGGCAGCGCCCCTGCCCCGGCCCGTGCTGGACAGGATGCTGGCCGCCTTTTCCGGGGTGGTGTGCGAGGCTTTCGGGTGCACGGAATGCACCATGGGCGCCACGGCCAACCCCCCGGACCGCGACAAGATCCGCGCCGGCTCCGTGGGCCTGCCCGTGTTCGACACCGAGGTGAGGGTGGTGGACGTGGTCACCGGCCAGGCGCTGCCCCCCGGCCAGGAAGGCGAACTCTGCATCCGGGGCCCCCAGGTCATGCAGGGGTACTGGAACCGCCCCGACGCCACGGCCGAGGTCTTGCAGGACGGATGGCTCGTCACCGGCGACATCGGCCGGGAGGATGAGGACGGCTACTTCTACATCACGGACCGGAAGAAGGATCTGATCCTCTACAAGGGCTACAACGTGTATCCCCGGGAAATCGAGGATGTCCTCTACGCCCATCCGGCCGTGGAGGTCGCCGCCGTGGTGGGAAAACCCGACGCCAGAGCCGGAGAGATCCCCGTGGCCTTTGTCCAGCTGAAAGCCGGGAAAACCGCCACGGATACGGAGATCATGGAGTTCGCCAACAGCCAGCTGGCCGCCTACAAGAAGGTCCGCCAGGTGGTGTTCTCGGACCAGATTCCCGTGTCTGCGGCGGGCAAGGTGTTGAAGCGGGAACTCCGGGAAGAGCTGGAGCCCTAATACCAAAGCATGGTTTCCATCTCATACCCGGATCGGAGGGCTCATACATCCATCCTAGTCGGGGTATGACCTGGAATCATACTATTTCCACACCATCCGCTGATTGCCAAGAGGTCATACCTCGGATAGAGTGGCATCATCAGCAAAGGCATTAGGACCAACACCCCACACACCCCACGGAGGCTGTCATGAAAAAAGCGCTGCTCATCCTGGTTCTCATCCTCGCCCTCATCGCTCCGACAGCCGCCCTGGCGGGTGGAAGCACGGCCTCCACCGCCTGCAAGACCAAGTACCCCGTGGTGCTTGCCCATGGCATGGCCTTCTCCGCCCAGATCCTGGGTATGGTGGACTACTGGTACGGCATCCCCTCCGCTCTGAAGGGCGAGGGCGCCAAGGTGTATGTCACCAGCGTGAACGGCATGGACGGCACCACGGCCAAGGCCACGAGCTTCCGGCGCCAGGTCCTGGACATCCTGGCCGCCTCCGGCTCCTCCAAGGTCAACATCATCAACCATTCCCACGGCGCGCTCTACTCCCGCATGGCCATGAGCAACATGGGCCTGGGTTCCAAGGTGGCTTCCTGGACCTCCATGTCCGGCGTGAACCACGGCAGCGCCATGGCCGACCTCCTGGTGGGCGGCACCCTGCCCTCCTGGCTGGTTTCCGCGGGCTCCTCGATCATCGACTTCGTGTACGCCTTTGTCATGGGCGACACCAATCCCGACTCCCTGCAGAACGGCCTGGACCTCACCCGGGACTACGTGAACAACGTGTTCAACCCCAACACGCCCAACGTGTCCGGAGTCTACTACCAAAGCTACGCAGCCGCGGCCCGGTACTCCTGCCCCAGCGTGGTGCTGGAAGCCACCTGGATCGCCCTGCTGGCCATGGAAGGCCAGAATGACGGCATGGTTTCCGTCACCTCCTCCAAGTGGGGCAACTACCGCGGCGTGCAGAACGGCGCCTGGTGGAGCCCGGGCGTGGACCACTGCAACATCGTGGGCCACCTCTTCGGGTTCACCCCCGGCTTCGACGCCCCGGGCTTCTACGTGAGCGTGGTCAAGGACCTCAAGGGCCGCGGGTACTAAAGTCAAGCGAAGATCCGCCAGCCGGGTCCGCCCGGAAAAAACCTGATGCACTCCCGGAAAGGGACGCTCCCCCTGGCGCGTCCCTTTCCTTTTTGGTACTATTCATGACTTCAGTGGCCCTGGTACCGGGCCCAACCACTCTCGGGAGATCACGCCTTGACCCAAGACAAAAGAACCGCCTTTTCGGAGAAGAAAGCCCGTCAGTTCTGGAAACGCACCGGCATCATCATCGGCGCGGTGATCCTGTTGGCCGTGGCGGTCCAGCTCTACCTGCGGAGCAACCACGAACCCACCTACATCATCGGCGCCGGAGGGGATCCCTCCCTGGAGGACGTGCGCAACTACCGCAAGCACGTGACCTTTACGCCCTCGGGGCCCCAGTTCCAGAATCTCACCGGCCCGCCCCCGGCGGCAGCAGGGGGTGAGGAGGCCGGGGAAGGGGACGAAGACGCCAGCGTCATGGACATGCGCCAGCGCTACGCGGAAAACATGATCATCGACCTCTACACCCTGAAATATTTCCGCCACCTCATGAACGGCTTCCCCGATGCCAAGGACCAGGAGTCCCACATGGCGGCGGTGATGGCCTACCTCACGGAGAACTTCCCAGCCGATGACGCGGCGGCCATCTATCAGCTCTACGAGAAATACCTCTCCACGGAAATGGCCCTGGCCGAGGCCCAGAAATCCTGGGGCATGCCCAGGAGCCCGGAGGAGGTCATCGCCATGCTCCAAAAGGCCATGGACTTCCGGCGGGAGAGCCTGGGGGAGGAAATCGCCGACGCCATGTACGGCGCGGAGTTCAAGGGCCGGGTCTACGCGGTCCGCCGGGGGGCCATCGTGGCTGACGGCGAGCTTTACGGGGCCGATAAGGAGGCCCGCATCAAGGAGCTGGACTCCCAGACCTGGGAAGAGTCCAGCGAGGCCGTGAACTCCATGGCCATAGACTACAACCTGTACCAGGAAAAGCTCGCCATGTACGAGCGGGACCTGAAGGAGGCCCAGGACGCCGCCGAGCGCCAGGAACTCATCGACCGGTTCCGCGACCAGCTTTTTGCCCCCGACGTGGTGGAGGAAATGAGGAAGGTGGACCGCCAGATGGAGCAGGAAAAGCTGGACGAGGCGGCTTACCGGGATCAGGAGGCCCAGATCCAGGCGGACGAGGAGCTTTCCGAGGACCAGAAGCAGCAGAGCATCACCGATCTCCAGAACCAGACATTCCCGGACCCCGAGGCCTTCCGCCGCATGGAGGTCATGCGCAAGGAGTTGGAGAGACGGAAACAGGAATTCGGCGACGGGCTCCCCAAGGAATGAGGGCAAGGGAGATGACGGAAAAACCTCTCCGGGAAACGGACCTGGATAACGGAGTGCGAATCCGGGTTTGCAGCCGGACCCGGAAGATCGCGGACAGCGCCAAACGTCCCCCGCCCGACCCCCGGGGACACCGCCGGT
>JAHJUF010000397.1 GCA_018829095.1 Pseudomonadota bacterium
GCCACCCGCCGGGCCCGCCGCCGGGAAAGCTGACCCAGCATCTGGATGGAGGGCGCGTAGGTGGAATACTGCTCCGAGTAAAGGCTCATGCCGTGGGAGGTGTCAAAAAAGAACCCGGCCGCCTCCAGGATCTCCCGCCGGGTGGTGGCCAGGTAGGGCTCCCGCTGGAAAAGGCCTGTCTGGCGCGTGACGATGGCAGCTTCGATCTTGCCCGCGTCGAACAGGTGCAGGAGCATGGCCGTCACCACTCCGCCGTCCGTGGCCCGCTGGCGCACCCCCGCGTCCCGGGACCGGGCCACGGAGGTTTCCACGATATGACCCGCCGGGAGGCTCCACTGGTGGTGGGCCTTTGTCTCCTCGTCCAGCTCATGTATCTCGGGGCAGATCATGTAGCAGATGCCGCACTCGATGCACTTTTCCATGTCCGCGTACACGGGCTTGCCGGTCTTGTCCCGTGTCAGGGCCCCGAAGTTGATGGCCGTGCAGAACGTGACGCAGCCGCCGCAATGGTGGCACAACCCGGGCTTCTGCACCTCCCGCACCAAGTCATAGAATGTCTTCATGCCGCCCTCCTGCCCGACGCTGGCACCTCAAGGCATTGCCGGCCTGGGATACAGGCCCGCCCGCTCCACGATTTCCGGAACCTTTTCCTCCCACTCGATGGCCATGACATGGAATCCGGCCACCCCGGGGACCTCCTTCAACCGCTGGATGGTCTCCACGCAAATGGTGACGCCCTCTTCCGCCTGCTTTTCCTTGGGCACCCCGGCCATGCGGGCCACCACCTCGTCCGGCACGTCCATGCCCGGAACGCGGTTCTTCATGTACTTGGCCATGCCCACGCTTTTCAACGGCGTGACTCCGGCCAGGATGTACACCTTTTCCGTGAGCCCCCGGTCCCGGGCCTCGGCCAGCCACTCCTCGAACCGGTCCAGGTTGTAGATGCACTGGGTCTGGATGAACTCCACCCCGGCGGCGATCTTCTTGGCCAGGCGCGGCACGCGGATCTTGTGGGGCTGGGCGAAGGGGTTGGCCGCGGCCCCCACGAACATCTCCGGCGGCCGGGAGATGTCCCCTCCCCCCAGGAACTTGCCCTCGTCCCGCATGAGGCGCACGGTCTGGATGAGTTGCATGGAGTCGAGGTCGTGGACGTTCTGCCCGGTTGCGCAGTCCCCGAAGCTCTGGTGGTCGCCGGACAGGCAGAGGATGTTGTGGATGTCCATGGAGGCCGCGCCCAGGATGTCGCCCTGGAGCGCGATGCGGTTCCGGTCCCGGGTCACCATCTGGAGCACGGGCTCCACGCCCATCTGTTTCAGGTGGAAACACGAGGCGAGCGAGCACATGCGGGTCACGGAGGTCTGGTTGTCCGTGATGTTGACGACGTCCACGTGGTCGCGGATCAATCGGGCCTTTTCCCGGATGACCTCCGGGTCGCTTCCCCGGGGCGGGCCGCATTCCGAGGTCACGGCCTGATGTCCGGCGGCGAGGATCTTCTCCAGCTTGCTGGGGGTTTTCACGCTCATTTCATGAACTCCTCATGGATGAGTTTCCTCGGGCCTCCGGCCCGCTCCGTGGACCAGTCCTTGATGGGGGCGAGGCGCTCGTAGTCCGCAAGCCTGCCCAGGGCTTCCAGGCGGTCCACGATGAGCTGCCAGGCGCAGGGGAGGTCCTTGTTGATCTCGCAGGCCCCCTTGTTGGACCCGCCGCACGGGCCGTTCAACACGCGCTTGGCGCAGCGGGAAACCGGACAAATGCCCGCGGTCTCCGCCAAAACGCACTTGCCGCAGGCCTGGCACGACTCGGTGAACAGGCCATTCTTTTCCACGTCGCCGAGGAAGCAGGTGTCCAGGCCGGGGTACACCAGGATTTCCGGGTAGCGCTTCACCATGAACTGGACCCCCACCCCGCAGGCCAGGGAGAGCACCGCGTCAGCCCACTCGATGTCCTTTTCAGCCGACTCGAAGAACTCGTGCTCGCACTGGCGCTCGATGCCGGAGTCACGGATCTCCAGGGAAAGCCCCTCCTGGGTGGCTTTCATGCGCATGAGCGAGGCCAGGATCTGGGCCTCCTTGTTGCCCCCCTCGTGGCACACGGCCACGCAGGTGTTGCATCCGAAGACCAGGACCCGGGAAAAATCCTTCACCATGGCCCAGGTTTCCTCGATGGGTTTCTGCTTGCCCACGATCATGACGCCGTGCCTCCCTTCCCTCCCCGCCCAAGGGCCGCGCGTATGGGCGACGGTCCCAGCTGGCGGATGCGTTCCGTGAACTCGTTGCAGATCTCGGCCCAACGGGGACCCATGGCCGAGGACAGGTTGAACATCTCCACCCGGGCCGGGTCCACGCCCACCCGGGGCAGGAGCCTTTTCAAGGTCTTGATCCTCATGGCCGCGTTGTCATTTCCCTCCAGGAAATGGCAGGAGCCCTCCAGTCAGCCGGCCACAAACACGCCATCCACCCCCCGTTCAAAAGCCCGCAGAACGTGGTAGTGATCCAGCCTCCCGGTGCAGGGCAACCGGACGATGCGCACGCTGGGGGAGTAGGCCAGGCGCATGACCCCGGCCAGGTCCGCAGCAGCGAACGCACAGTAGTGGCAGGCCATGGCGAGAACCAGGGGCTCCCAGTCCGGGGGCGCGGCCACGGGCACCTCCACGGCCGGGGTCGGGGTTTCTTGGGCTTTGGCTTGCATGGAATCTCCCTTTTCCTGTCCCGAATTATTCGTCCGTCACGCCTGGGACCCGGAAAACCCGGGGCCCTGGCACAGGTCCGCTGTCAACGCGTCGATCATGGACACGATCTGGTCGTCCCGAATGTTCCTCACGGAAAAGGCCTTGGCCGGGCACACGCCCGCGCAGATGCCGCAACCCGTGCATTTCAACTCGTTGTGGGCCACCCTGCCCTCCTCGTTGATATAGGGCGAGTTGTACGGGCACATGCGGAAGCAGGCCAGGCAGGACATGCAGATGTCCGCGTTGTGCCGGGAGGTGGCCGCCGAAAGGGAAAGCTCGCTTTTGGACAAAAGCACCCCGGCCCGGGACGCGGCGGCCAGGGCCTGGGTCACGGTTTCCTCCACAGGCTTGGGATAGTGGATGAGCCCGGCGATGTAGAGGCCGTCGGCGGACATGTCCACGGGCCTCAGCTTGGGGTGGGCCTCGGTGAAGAACCCGTCCTCGTTGGCCGAGGCGTGGTACAGGTGCAGGAGGTCGTGGGCGTCGGCAGGCTCGATGGCCGCCGCCAGCACCAGAAGGTCCGCAGCCAGTTCCAGGGGAAGGCCCAGCACGTGGTCTTTCACCGTCACCACGAGGCTGTCCGCCCCGGCCTCGACCCGGGGCTTGTCCTCCAGGTCGTACCGGATGAACATCACCCCCAGGCTCCGGGCCTTCTGGTACAGGGTTTCCCGGAGGCCGTAGGTCCGGATGTCCCGGTACAGCACGAACACGTTCATGTCCGGCTTGGCCTGTTTCAGGTTGATGGAGCTCTTCAAGGTATGGGTGCAGCACACCCGGGAGCAGTAGTTGCGTTCCGGGGTCCGGGAGCCCACGCACTGGATGAACACCGCGCTTTCGGCCCGGCGGATGGACGCGGGGTCTTCTTTCAGCCTTTGGTCGAAGTCCAGGTGGGTGAGGACCCGGGGGTCTTCCCCGTACAGGTACTCGTCCGGGCGGCTTTCTTTCCCGCCCACGGCCAGGATGGCCGCGCCGTAGGTGATCTCCCGGGTTTCGCCCCCCGCTTCCAGAGTGCTGATGAAGCTCCCCACGGACCCGTCCACCGAGGTGATCCGGGCGTTTTTGTACACCGTGATCTTGGGATGGGACTCCACTCGGGAAACCAGCTGGGCCACGGCCTGGGCCACGGGCTCGTCCTTCCAGGTCCTTTCCAGAAGAAGCGCGTTGCCCCCCAGGCGGTCCGCTTTTTCCACCAGGATCACCTCATGGTCCTGGCCGGCGAGCGCAAGCGCCGAGGTCATGCCCGCCAGCCCACCGCCCACCACCAGGGCCCGGGGCACCACCTCCACCCGGATCTTGTCCAGGGGCTCGTTGCCCAGGACCTTGGCCACGGCCATGCCCACCTGGTCCTTTGCCTTTTTCGTGGCCTTTTCCGGCTCGGCCGCATGAACCCAGGAACACTGGTTGCGGATGTTGGCCATCTCCACCAGGCAGGGGTTCAGGGCGCCTTCCCGGAGGGTGTCCGCGAACACGGCCTCGTGGGTCCGGGGGGTGCAGGCCGCCACCACCACGCGGTTCAGGTTGAGTTCCGCGATCTTCTCCGCGATGAGCGCCTGGGTGTCCGTGGAACAGGTGAACAGGTTGTTCTCCACATACACCACCCCCGGGAGGCCCCGGGCGAACTCGGCCACATCCTGAACATCCACCACCCCGGCGATGTTGATGCCGCAGGAGCACACGAACACCCCTACCCGGGGATCTGTTGCGGAAACATCGGTTTCCGGGGGATAGGTCTTTTCCCGGGCCAGGGTGCCCCGGGCGGCGGAAAGGTCCCGGGCCGCCTCGGCGGCGGCGGCCGAGGCCTCGGTCACGGCTTGGGGGATGTCCTTGGGGGACAGGAACGCGCCGGTCACCAGGATGCCCGGCACGTTGCTCTGAACGGGCGAGAAGCTCGCGGTCTCCGCGAACCGGTGCGCATTCAGGGAAATGCCCAGGCGGCCCGCCAGGTCCCGGCTGGCCGGGTCGGTCTCCATGCCCACGGAGAGTACCGCCAGGTCAAAGGGTTCCCGCACGGCCTTCCCGTCCTCGCCCGCGTACGTCATGATGACGCCCGTGTTGTTGGGCCCCGGATCGATGGTGTGGGGCCGGGCCCGCACCAGGCGCACCCCGGCCTCCCGGGCCCGGTCCATGTACCGGTCGAACTCCTTCCCGTGGCACCGCATGTCCATATAAAAGATGGTGAACTCACCGCCCTGGCCCACGTGCTCGGCCGCCACCAGGGCCTGCTTGAGGGCGTACATGCAGCACACGGATGAGCAGTAGGCGTTGTCCGCCCGGTTGATGTTCCGGGAGCCCACGCACTGGAGCCAGGCCACCTTTTTGGCGTCCCGGTTGTCCGAGATGCGGGATACATGCCCCAGGCTGGGGCCGGAAGGGGAAAGGAGCCGTTCGAACTGGAGGCTGGTCACCACGTCCGGCCAGCGGCCATAGCCCAGGTGGTCCACCCCCGTGGGGTCGTATGGTGAAAAACCCGGGGCCAGGATCACGGAGCCGACGTGGACGTCCGTGAAGCTTTCCTTGTCGTCCAGGAGGATGGCGCCCGTGGGGCAGAACTTTTCGCAGGCCCGGCAGCGCCCCTTCAACATGTACAGACAGGCGTCCGGGTCGATGGCGTACTTCAAAGGCACGGTCTGGCCGTACTTGATGTAGGCCGCCTTGCGCTTGCCCAGGCCCAGGTTGAACGGGTCGTCCGTTTTTTTGGGGCATTTTTCGGCGCAGGCACCGCAGGCGATGCATTTGGAAGGATCGATGTAGCGGGGGTGCCGCCGGACCCGGACGGTGAAATCGCCCTTTTCGCCCGAAACCGCGTCCACCTCGCTTAGCGTCAACAACTCAATGTTCAAGTGCCGACCGCACTCGACCAACTTGGGTGAGATGACTCACATGGCGCAGTCGTTGGTGGGAAAGGTCTTGTCCAGCTGGGACATGGTCCCGCCGATGCCCGCGCTCTTTTCCACCAGGTACACGTAGTACCCCGAGTCCGCGAGATCCAGGGAGGCCTGAATCCCCGCAATGCCGCCTCCCACCACCATCACCGCTCCCACCGGCTTGTCCATGGTGAATCCTCTCCTTTGCCCCGAAACTGCGGGGCGGACCGGTTCCAGCTTCGTCGGGGCATGGCCGCCCCGGTCTTCCTGCAACATCCCACGGAAAAAATCTTGCCCGGCCGGATAAGCCGGCACGGGCCGGGCTGACGGGGGCGCGGAGGCCCCCGGAAAATTGCGAAGGGTCAAAAGGTCCCGGCCGAGGACGAGGGCGGCGGCAATAAACCGGAAGAGCAGGAAGCCGCCGGGACCGGTGATGTTCGAGTTCAGGATGCACGGCGCCGCCCGAAGGCGGGCCCTGGGGAAATCCGCCGGAAAAGGGCGGTTCCCAGCCTGTTGAAAACAAACTGTTACGGGATGCGGCGCATCAGCGCAACTTGGCCGCGTCCAGGTATTCCGAGAGTTTCTCCTCGCCGCCCATGGTGATGATGTGCACACCCTGGCACAGGTTCTTCAGGCCGTTCACCGTGTCGGTGAAGAGTTCGATGCTGGCCTTTTTCTTGTCCGGCGCCTGGGCAAGCTTCCTGATGATCCAGTCCGGGACCATGCCGCTCTTCAGGTGCCGGTTCAGGAACTGGGCCATGCCCGCAGTGCGCAGGATCATGATCTCCGCGATGACCGGGACCCCGAAGGTCTGGGCCTGCTTCATGAACTTCTCGAAGGACTCCAGGTCAAACACCGGCGTGGTGAGGAAATACCCGGTGCCCATGCCGGTCATGTGCTCCATTTCCTTCATTTCCAGGTCGGGCAGGTTCTTGCCCCACCCGCTCTCCACGCCCGAGCCCAGGAGGAACTCGGCCGGTCCGGGAAGCTCCTCGCCCTCCACGCCGTGGCCCTGGGCCATGTGGGTGAGCACGGACTGGAGCTTTCCGCTGTCCACGTGGAAGAACATGATTTCCTGAAGGCTGTCTCCGGTGATGCGGTAGTCCTCGGTGAAGACCAGGAGGTTGTCCACCCCGGCCTGGTGGGCGTTCACCAGATCCTTCTGGAGTTGGATGCGGTTCTTGTTCCGGGTGGTGGTCTGGTAGATGGCCTCGAACCGGTTGGCGTTCAAGGCCTCACAGGTCTTGATGCTGTCCCCCACCAGGCCGTCCACCTCGGCCTCGGACACGGACACCCCGTCCAGGCGGCCCCGGACGCGGCGCATGGCGTCCACCACGCTGGCTGAATCATCTTCTGCCGGGGCTTGGATCTCGGAGGTCACGATGAACTTTTTCTGTTCCAGGGCTTTTTTCAGTTTCATGTCTGCCTCCGCTCCAACGGCCCGGCCGTCTGAACCGGGCCCGTGGGGTCATGGTCATGCTAAAAGCCTCGCCACCTCTTCCTTGAGTTGGGGCAGGGGCAGGGGTTTGGAAAAGCACACGTCCGCTCCCCGCTCCTTCATCTGGCGGAACTTCTCCTCGTCCAGGTAGGCGGACAGGACGATGATTTTGGTGTTTTGGGTTTCCGGGTTGGACTTGATGCGCCGGCACACCTCGTAGCCCTTGATGTCG
This sequence comes from Pseudomonadota bacterium, assembly GCA_018829095.1. Lineage (GTDB taxonomy): Bacteria > Desulfobacterota > Desulfobacteria > Desulfobacterales > Desulfatibacillaceae > JAHJUF01. The sequence continues at coordinate 7,263 of JAHJUF010000397.1, forward strand.
GGCATCATGATGTCCAGGATCAGAAGGTGGGGCTTGAAGTGATTCACCTGGAGCCCGGCTTCGAAGCCATCGGACGCGCTGATGACCTCGTAGTCGTGCTCGTCCTCCTCCAGGGCCTGGACAATGGTCTCCACGATGATGGGGTCATCGTCCACCACCAGAACCCGCTTCCGCTCGGAGATCGCAGGAGTGTCGGGGATGGGGATGCCCTGTTTCTTCATGAACTCCTCCAGGTCTTCCCGCTTGATGCGCCGGTGCCCGCCCACGGTCTTGTAGGCCTTGATGTGGCCCAGGTCGATCCAGTTGATGATGGTCTTGGAGCTGACGTTGCAATGCTGGCTCGCGGTATGCACGGTGAAGATGTCTTCCATGGCGATCCCTCCTATCCCGTTGTTGGATATACATTTATTATAGTTTTTATAGTTTCGTCAAGCCTTTTTTCATGTCCGGTATAAAATTTTCAATTTGCAACTATTTCAATATATTAAAGCCATGATGCGCCTGTACGCGTTTCCTATAATTCCTATATATTCTATTTTTCTCCCTGCTACGCTTTCTGTCTCCCCTATTTTTTTCTTTCGTCAGAGCCAAATGCAAAGCCCCTGACCAGGAGTACGGCCGCAGGCTGGTGATGAAGACGCCGGGTCCTGCACCGCCGGTGAAAAAGACGTTCCGAAAACGGCCCGCGTCATCGAATTCCGGGAGATGGATGTCCCGGCTGCCGGGCATGAACCCATTTTACCAATCGGTAACCTATTTTTCCCAGGTTGATCTCCCGGCAAAAATCCGGGCCGGGCCAACCGGGAAGGAGGGGGGGGCAAAGCCAAGGGGAAGTCCGGGGAGTGCGCTGCTGCGGTTTTTCTATAGGGCATAATGTACCGTTTGGGATGGCAGGACAGGACGCAGGTGGGCGAGGGAAAGGGCCGGCCTTGTCAGGCATCGGGGCGGCATGGTATGGGGTGCTCTTTGTCCTGGCGAAATCGAGCTCCCGCCTGCCCTGGCGGAATTCCGGGTCCGGACCGGCGGGAAAGACGGAAGGCGGCCGGCGCGTGCTCACCGTGGATTTTTCCAGACTGGCCCTTGCCCCGGGCAGCCGGGTGCTGGACGTGGGCTGCGGGACCGGTCGCCACTCCTGGGAGGCCGCCAAACTCCCGGGGGTCCACGTGACCGCCGCGGACC
>JAHJUF010000398.1 GCA_018829095.1 Pseudomonadota bacterium
CGGCCCGTGGTGCCCGTGGTGTAGCAGGCGGCGCAGGCGGCCTTCTCGTCCATGATGGGCCATTTGAACTTTTCGTCCGCCTGGGCCAGGAGCTCCTCGTAGGAGTGCACCGGGGAGAGCGTGGTGTTCACCTCGGCGAGCTTCTTGTCCGTCATGATGACGAACGCCTCCACGGTCTCGCACTGGGGCGCGATGGCCTGGACCAGAGGGGCCAGGGTCTCGTCCACCAGGACGAAGCGCACCTTGGCGTGGTTCACCACGTAGGCCAGGTCCACGGGCGACAGGCGCAGGTTCATGAGGAGCAGCACGCAGCCCATGCCGCCCACGGCGTAGTAGGACTCGAAGTGCCGGTGGGTGTTCCAGTCCATGACGCCGATGCGGTCCCCGGGTTTCGCCCCCAGGCCCGTCAGGGCGTTGGCGAGCTTCATCATGCGGCCGTAGGACTCCTTGTAGGTGAACCGGAGCTTTTCCGCTCCCCGGACGGACACGATCTCCTGGCGGGCGAAGCTGTTGGCCGCCTGGCGCATGATGTTGATGACGTTCAGCTGGTAATCGTTCTGGGAGGTGCTGGGGAATCCCTGGATGATCTTGGCCATGAATGCCTCCTCGATACTGGAAGGAAACGCGGATGTCCCGTCCCGGGGGCTTTGGCGCGGGATCGGAGAAAATAAGGATGCCAAAAATGAGGATGATCCCCCGGCCGGGGGAACCCTGTTCCCGGGAGGGCCGGGAAGATGATCCTTTTAAGAATGCCCAAACGAAGAAAAGGCGTCAAGGCGCAGCGCGTCAGAAGGAGGGTGGAAGAGACGGAAAAAGAAAGGTTCCCCACGGCCACCCAAGATTTTCCAGGCTGCCGGTGGCGGCCTGGTTTCGCAGGTTGGTGCCAAGCCGAAGGCGCGGCCCTACAAAACCACCCATCATCCGGGCTTTTCCGCGCGGAACAAAACCCCCTTTGTCTTGGTTGTGCTGTTGGAGCCGGTCTCACCCACGAGCTCGGCTTTCTCGAATCCGGAATCCTTGAGCATGGCCAGGAAATCCATTCCCGGTATGGCCCCGCCCTCTCACTGGAACCAGTTTTTCAGGCGGGTTTCCAGGTCTTTCTGCACAAGGCCCGCAGCCACCTGGTCGGCCATCATCAGGCGGCCCCCCGGTTTCAGGACCCGCAGGATGTTTTCCAGGGCGGATTTTTTGTCCGGGATCAGGTTGATCACCCCGTTGGAGATCACCACGTCAAAGGTTTGGCCGGGAAAAGGCAGATCCTCTCCGGGCATGAGCTCGAAACGGACGTTCGTCAGGCCTGTCAGGCGAAGGTTGGACTCGGCCCGGGCCAGCATTTCCGGCACGATATCCACCCCCGTGGCTCCCCCTTCCGGTCCGGCCATCATGGCGGCAATGAGGGTGTCCACCCCGGCTCCGCAGCCCACATCCAGAACCTGGTCCCCCGGGTTGATTTTCCCCAGGGAAAAAGGGTTTCCCACGCCGCAATAGAAGGCCGCGACCTCCTCCGGGAGCCTGTCGACCAGGGCCTTGTCATAAACCAGGGCCGCGAGCCCCTTTTTGCCCGTGGGATAAAAAAACCGGCCCTCCGGGCTTTGGGAAACCTTCTGGTATTTGTTTCGTATGCTTTCCTGAATGTATTGAAGATCTTCCCGGCTTATCGGCGATTCCATGGCGGTGTCTCCCCGAATCCAAAGCTCTATTGCCGGGCCGCCCGTTGGTTGGCCCGGCCCAGTGCCCTGTCCGAAAAGTTCCGTTCCAGGAGAATACGGCCAAATGCTTTTTCCCTCGAAGAATCTTAAGATTGATGAAGATGCAACAAGTCCTGAAACCAATCTCAACCGTCACCCCGGCGAAGGCCGGGGTCCAGTCTTTTCAATAGGTTACAAAGACCCTGGATCCCGGCCTTCGCCGGGATGACGACTTTTTGCAGGGCCATCAAGATTTAGCGGAGCCTTCGGCAGCCATTTAGCCTGTTGAAATGACACAAAACTTTCCGCCCGGAACAATAGGCTGGCTACAGTCAAAAGGACGGTCTCCGGAAAACTCTGCTTCGGGCCTTGCCCGCCCAAGACCGCACTTTGCGCACGGTCCGCCGGGTTCGTGAAACAGCCTCAGGGCCCGGCGAAAAACCCCAGCTGCCGGATCATGGCGAGGTCGTCTTCCGGGTCGCGGCCGGCGGCCGTCAGATAGTGGCCGGTCATGATGCCCGACGCGCCGGCGTGGAAGACCAGGGGGTGCAGGTCCCGGAGGTTGGCCGCCCGGCCGCCGCACACTAGGATGGGTTTTTCCGGGAGCATGAAACGGAGCAGGGCGAGGATCTTCAGGCACCGGAGGGGGGTGACGCCCAGGGAGTTCTCCAGGGGCGTGCCCGGCACGGGGATCAAAAAGTTCACGGGCACGGCGTCCACGTCGAGGTCCGCGAGGGCCCGGGCCAGCTCCATCACGTGGCCGTCGTTCTCCCCCAGGCCGAAGAGCCCGCCCGAGCATACCTCCAGCCCGGCCGCCCTGGCCGCACGCACGGTGGCCGCCCGCTGGGCAAAGGAGTGGCTGGTGCAGATTTGGGGAAAAAAGCTCTCGGCGGTCTCCAGGTTGTGGTGGTACCGCGTGACCCCGGCCTGTCTCAGCACGGCGAAATCCCTGGCCTCCAGGCTGCCCAGGGAGGCGCAGAACGCCGGGCCTCCGGGCCGGGCCGCGCCGGCCAGGGCCCCGGCCACCCGGGCCACCTCCTGCTCCGGCAGCCGGCCTCCGGAAGTGACCACGGAGTAGCGGCCGATGCCGTGCCTGGCCGCGTAGGCCGCCCCCTGGCGCAGCTCGTCCACGGGCAGGAGGGGATACACCTTCACCCCGGTGCGGGAATGGGACGACTGGGCGCAGAACCGGCAGTCCTCCGGGCACCGGCCGGACTTGCCGTTGGTGATGCAGCACAGGGATACCCGGCGGCCGAAGAAATGCTCGCGCAGGGCGTCGGCCCCGGGGAGGAGGTCAAAGGCCCGGGACTCGGGCCAGGCGGTCAGCTCCTCTTGCGCCCTTTCGTCCAGGGGTTCGCCGGCGATGACGGATTCGGCCAGATCCAGGAAGTGTTTGGCGTTCATGGCACCCTTCAGATTCGGATTTTTCCGTATAGACGTTTCAGCGCCCCTGGCGTGATCCGGTCCAGGGGCTCCATTTCCAGGATGACCCGCACCCCCCCGAAATGCTCCACAGCCTCGAGGTTCCCCGGGTTTTTGGGGCCGTTCATCACCAGCCCCCAGACGGAAATCCCGGCTTGGCGCAACGCCTCCAGGGACAGGAGCGTGTGGTTGATGGTGCCAAGCGTGCTCCGGGCCACCAGGACCACGGGCAGGCCGAGACCGGCCATCACGTCCCGCATGAAATGGCGTTCGTTCACCGGCGCGAGCACCCCGCCCGCGCCTTCCACCACCAGGGGCCCCGGGACCAGGGGGAGCCTGATGGCAGCCGGTTCGATGCGGCGATTTTCCAGGGCTGCGGCCGCGTGGGGGGAAAGGGGGGCGGAAAGGAGGAAGGCCTCCGGGAAAAAGCGCCCGCCGGGAAGCCCGGTGGCGGCCCGCACCCATTCCGTGTCCGTGCCCTCCGCCGCGCCGCTCTGGATGGGTTTCCAATAGGAACAGCCGGGAATCCCTGCCAAAAAGACCGCCGAGGCCATGGTCTTGCCCACGCCGGTGTCCGTGCCTGTGACGAAGAATTGTTCCGGCAGGGCGTTTTCCCTCATGACGCCGCGCCCCTTCCCTCCCAGGACGCGAAGGCAGCGGCCAGATTCCGCACCTGGTCCCAGGTATGGGCAGCGGACAGGGAGAGCCGGACCCGGGACAGGCCCGGCGGCACGGTGGGCGGCCGGATGCCCACGGCCATCATGCCGTTTCGTTCCAGGTGGGCGGCAAGATCCATGGCTCTTGCCTCGGAGCCCACGATGACCGGGATGATCTGGGTGGCGGATGCGCCGGTGTCGTACCCCAGGCCCCGGAGTTCCCGGCGCAGGAATTCGGACTTTTCCAGGAGCCCGGCCCGCTCCAGGTCCATGCGGCCGGCCACGTCCAGGGCCGCGTCCGCCGCGCCGATGACCGCCGGCGGAAGGGCCGTGGAGTAGATGAACCCCGCGCAACGGTTCACCAGGAAGTCCGCCACCCGGGCCGGACAGGCCACGTAGGCCCCGAAGCCCCCCAGGGCCTTGCCGAAGGTGCCCATGGCCACATCCACGTCCCGGCCCGGGCAAAGCCCCATGCCGCCGGGCCCCAGGACCCCGGTGGCATGGGCCTCGTCCACAACCAGGATGGCGGAGAACTCCCGGGCCAGGGCGGCCAGCGCCGGGATGTCCGCCACGTCGCCGTCCATGGAGAACACGCTCTCGGTCAGCACCAGGGTCCGGGAGTGTTGCCCCCGGGTTTTCTCCAGGATGGCCCGGATGGCCGGGGGGTCGTTGTGAGGGGCCACGGCCACCCGGCACCGGGCCAGCCGCGCCCCCAGGATGAGGCTGTTGTGGTTCAGGGCGTCGGAGACGATGAGGGAGTCCCGGTCCGCGAGGGCCGGGATGAGCGTCAGGTTGGCCTGGAACCCCGAGTTCATCACCAGGGCCCGCTCGGTGCCCTTCCTTTTCGCCAGCTTGCGCTCCAGGTCCTCCACCGGCGAAAAACTCCCGCACACCAGCCGGGAGGCTGTGGAGCCCGCGCCGTACCTCAGGGCGTAATCAGCGGCCCGGGCCGCCACCTCCGGGTGTTTGGACAGACCCAGGTAGTCGTTGGAACAGAAGTTGACAAGGGTTCGGCCGTTCTCGGACACCTCGGTCGCGGAAACCGGGGAAAGCGGCCGGGTCCGGCGCAACCGGCCCGCCCGGGCCCGGTCGGAAATTTCCTGGTCCGCGAATCCGAACTTGTCGGACTCCATGGGGGCTTGGCCCCTGCCGGCGTTCATGGGCATGGCGCGCATTCTTCCACCACCTCGCAAAGGGCCGCGGTCAGGCGGGTGAGGTCCCGGGGTTCCATGACATACGGAGGCATGACGTACACCAGCCTCCCAAAGGGCCGGACCCAGACGCCCTTGTCCACGAACCGGCGCTGCATGTCCGCCACGTCCACGGGCGCCTTTGTCTCCACCACGCCCATGGCCCCCAGCACCCGCACATCCGCCACCTGGGGCATGGACCGGCAGGGGGAAAGGCCTTGTTCCAGGCCCGCCCGGATGGCCTCCACCCATTCCCGCCAGGGCGAATCCAGGAGCAGCCGCGTGCTGGCCAGAGCCACGGCGCAGGCCAGGGGGTTGGCCATGAAGGTGGGGCCGTGCATGAAAACCCCCGGGCTGCCCAGGCTCACGCCACGTGCCACCTCGTCCGTGCAAAGCGTGGCGGCCAGCGTCATCATGCCGCCGGTCAACGCCTTGCCCAGGCACAGGATGTCCGGGGACACGCCCGCGTGCCCGCAGGCGAACATCCGCCCCGTGCGGCCGAAGCCCGTGGCGATCTCGTCCGCGATGAAGAGGGCGCCGTGGGCGTCGCAAAGCTCCCGCACCCTGGCCACGTAACGCGGGGAGTAGAACCGCATGCCTCCGGCGCCCTGGACCACGGGCTCCAGGATCACCGCCGCGA
>JAHJUF010000399.1 GCA_018829095.1 Pseudomonadota bacterium
CCCGCCGGAACAGGTGGCCCGGGCGGTGCGGCTCCAGCAGGAGGGGGAGTCCGGGGGGGCTAGGCGGGCACCCTGACCATCCCCCACCGCAAGGGGGCCTGGCGGCCTCCAGCCTATTGACAGCCCCTTTTCCGTGGACTATCCTTTTTTTAATTGGGGCCGAAGCCCCGGCGTACGTTGAACATTCAGACAAATAGCGCAAGGGTCATGAAGGCCAATCCCGGGTGGATTGGCTTTTTTTGTTTTCGAACCTCGGCAGGAAGCCGAAATACGGGGACCAGACGGTTCCCCAGGCAGCCACCTGCAACCAGGGGAGGATTCCTCCCGAGGATTCGGAAAGGAGCAAGAATCATGCATATGGCAGATGCCTTGATTTCACCTGTTGTGGGGGGGGCCGTGTGGGCCGCCTCGGCGGGACTCATCACGTACAGCAGCAAAAAGGTCCGGGAAGACGCGGACGACTCCAAAGTGCCCCTGATGGGCGTCATGGGGGCCTTCATCTTTGCTTGCCAGATGATCAACTTCACCATTCCGGCCACCGGGTCGTCCGGCCACCTGGGAGGAGGGATGATCCTGGCGATCCTCATGGGACCTTATGCCGCCTTCCTCACCATGGCCTCGGTCCTCACGGTCCAGGCCCTGTTCTTCGCGGACGGCGGGCTTCTGGCCCTGGGGTGCAACATCTTCAACCTGGGGTTTTTCCCCTGCTTCGTGGCCTATCCCCTGATCTACAAGAAGATCGCGGGGAACGCCCCCAGCGCCAACCGCATCCTGGCAGGCTCCCTGGTCTCGGCCATCGTGGCCCTCCAGGCGGGGGCCTTTTTCGTGGTGCTGGAGACCCTGTTCTCCGGGGTTTCCGAATTGCCCTTTGCCAGCTTTTTGCTGCTTATGCAGCCCATCCACCTGGCCATCGGCGTGGTGGAGGGACTGGTCACGGCGGCGGTGGTGATTTTCGTGTGGAAGGCCCGGCCCGAGATCCTGGGCGCGGCGGCCGGTTCGGCCCCCGCCGGGAGCCTGCCCTTCCGCCGGGTCCTTCTGGCCCTGCTGGCCATGGCAGTGGTGGTGGGCGGCGGACTTTCCTGGTTCGCCTCCGACCATCCGGACGGCCTGGAATGGTCCATGTTCCGCACCGCCGGGGTGGAGGAGTTGGAGAGCCCGGAGGGCATCCATTCCTCCCTGGCGAACCTCCAGGAAAAGACCGCTTTCCTGCCCGACTACGGGTTCAAGGAGGGGGAGGCTGTTGAGCCTGAAGGGGAGGCTGCCGAAGAGGGCGAAGCCTGGCCCTCGGTGAGCGCCGGGACTTCCGTGTCCGGCCTGGTGGGCGGGGCCCTGACCCTGGCCCTGGCCGCGGTCATCGGCCTGGCCGTGCGCCGCCGCAGGACTCCAGCCTGACGGAAAACCGGACCTGGTGCAAAAACCGGGCGTTTTTGCATCAGGTCCAAGCCGGGCTCCCCTCTTTGCGAGGCTCCCCCCTTTGAAAAAGGGGGGCAGGGGGGATTTCTTTTTTTGTTTGGCTTTTTATTTTTCTGATGGTGTTGCAATGAGTTAGAGCCGTTGCCAAAACGGTGGATATTTTGGAAGGGCAACCCTGCCTCAAGTCGTCATCCCGGCGAAGGCCGGAATCCAGGGTCTTTGTAACCTATTGAAAAGACTGGACCCAGGCCTTCGCCGGGATGACGGTTGAGAGCGGTTTCAGGACTTGTTGCAGCTTCATCATCGTTGGATTTTCTTTTCCCCTAGTCCCAATCCCCTGGGGCAGGGAGGCCTTGGAAAGGCGCCATGGGCGGGATCGAAAACGGTTTCCTGGAGATCGGGCGGCTGGACACCCTGGCCGCCGGGGACAGCGCCCTGCATCGCCTGGACCCCCGGGCCAAGCTGTTGGCCACCCTGGTGTTCATCGTCACCGTGGTCTCGTTCGACAAGTACACGGTGTCCGGGCTGGCGCCGTTTTTCCTGTACCCCTTTGTCCTGGTCTCGGCCGGGGGGCTGCCAGCGGGCTTTCTCTTCAAAAAGCTCCTCTGGGTGGCTCCCTTTGCCCTGTTCATCGGTATCGCCAACCCCTTCCTGGACCGGGATGTCCTGATCCACCTGGGGCCCCTGGGCATCTCCGGGGGCTGGGTTTCCTTCTGCTCCATCATGATGCGGTTTTTCCTCACCGTGTCCGCAGCCCTGATCCTCATCGCCCTCACGGGCTTCAACTCCGTGTGCATGGCCCTGGAAAAGCTGGGGACCCCGGCCCCCTTTGTGGTGCAGCTCCTGTTTTTGTACCGCTACCTTTTCGTCCTGGTGGAGGAGGCGGCCCGGATGGTCCGCGCCCGGGCCCTCCGGTCGTTTTCCGGGCGGACCATGCCTTTCAAAACTTTCGCCCCCCTGGTGGGCCAGCTTCTTCTGCGCACCCTGGACCGGGCCCAGCGCATCCATCTGGCCATGCGCTGCCGGGGCTTCGACGGCCGGGTGCGGGTTCTTTCGCCCCTGAAATTCGGGGGCGCGGAGCTGGCCTTTGCCGCAGGTTGGTCCGCCTATTTTCTGGTCATGAGGTTTTTCGACCTGCCCCACGTCCTGGGGATCCTGGTCACGGAGATCATGGGATGAGCCATCATATCGTGGAGGCCCGGGACATTCATTACACCTACCCCGACGGCACGCCCGGGGTCCGGGGGGTCAGCTTCCGCGTCACCCACGGCGAGTCCGTGGCCCTGGTGGGGGCCAACGGCGCGGGAAAATCCACCCTCCTGCTCCAACTGAACGGTTTCCTTTCTGCGGACCGGGGGGAGATCCGGGTGGGGGACCGGACCCTTTCCAAAAAGACTTTGGCGGAAATCCGCCGCACGGTGGGCATGGTGTTCCAGGACCCCGACGACCAGCTTTTCATGCCCACGGTCTTCGACGACGTGGCCTTCGGACCCCTGAACCTGGGGTTTTCAGCCCACGAGGCGCGGCAGCGGGTGGCCGAGGCCCTGGCCACGGTGGGGGCGGCGCACCTTTCGGACCGGCCGCCCTGGAGGCTCTCCGGCGGCGAGAAGCGGGCCGCGGCCATTGCCACGGTCCTGGCCATGGAGCCGGAGATCCTGGTCATGGACGAGCCCACGTCCAACCTGGACCCCAGGAGCCGCCGCCGCCTCATCGAACTTCTGGCCACCTTCCATCACACCAAGATCATCGCCACCCACGATCTCGACATGGCCATGGACCTGTGCGAGCGCACCCTGGTGCTCCACGAGGGAAGAATCACGGCCGACGGCCCCACGGAGGAGATTTTTGCCAATCAGGACCTCCTGGCGGCCAGCGGCCTGGAAAAGCCCCTCCGGATGCAAGGCTGCCCGGTCTGCGGCGCGGGCTCCCCCCCAGCCGTCTTCCGCCCCCCCCGGGTCCTTGCCCCAGCCCACCATCACCACGGGGATAGCGCCCACCACCACGACAACGATGACCCGGACCACGATCACCACGACTGAGGGCGGTTTGCGGTTTGTTTGTATAAGCAATCCGCTGATTACGCAGATGGACTTGGTGCCGTGGGGACGGCCTTTCGGGGGTTTCCGGGAGCAGAAGGCAGGGAAAGCCCGGGCCAAACTCCCCCTTTTCAAAGGGGGGGGCTGCTTCAACTCTTCCCGATAAAGCCCTGGTATGGAGGCTGGGTACGCAAAAACCGGATGAGCCCGGAAAACCCAAAGTTTTTTAGGAAGGGTTTCCCCACATTTTGCCATCCATGCCTAGTCCCGGAGGTCCCGGCCCGTGAGGCGGAGGAAGAGGTCTTCCAGGTTGGGGGAGCGGATGGTCATGGCGTTCAGGTCGGCCCCGGCGTCCAGCAGGGCCCGGATGCAGGCGTTCACCTGGCGGGTGGTTACGGTCCAGCCCTTTTGGGAGCGCCGCCAATCGCATTCCGGGGCCTCCCGGCCGGCGAAGAGCGCCGCCGGATCGCCGGGCACGGCTTCGGCGGGGAGGAGAATGGCCGCCCCTGCGAGGTGCTCGGCCAGGAGGTCAGCCGGGCTGCCCTGGGCGATGATGCGGCCGTTGTCCATGATGGCGATCTCGTCGCAGAGGGACTGAGCCTCCTCCATGTAGTGGGTGGTGAGGAGCACGGTCTTGCCCTGGCGGCGCATGCCCTCCACGATGCGCCATACGTGCCGCCGGGCCTGGGGGTCCAGCCCGGTGGTGGGCTCGTCCAGGAAAACCAGGTCCGGATCGTTCACCAGGGCCATGGCCAGGAGCAGCCGCTGGCGCTGGCCCCCGGAGAGGCGCTCGTTGTCCCGGTCCAGAAGATCGCCCAGGAAGCAGTTGGCCACCAGGGCGTCGAGGTCCGCCCGGCGGGCGTACATCCCGGAGAAGGTCCGGAGGGTTTCGGCAACCGTGAGCTTGGAGAGCAGGCTGGTGCTCTGGAACTGGATGCCTGTCTCCTCCTTGAACCGCCGGCCCGGGCGGCCGCCCCGGTAGAACACGCTCCCCGAGGTGGCCGGGGTGATGCCCTCCATGATCTCGATGGTGGTGGTCTTGCCCGCGCCGTTGGGCCCCAGGAGCCCGAAGCAGATCCCCGGGGGGATGGAGAAGGAGACCCCGTCCACCGCTTGAATGCGGTTGTACCGCTTCACCAGGTCCCGGACCTCCAGGATGGGTTCCAACGGATTTGCGCCCTTTCGCCGCGCCGAAAAAACCATGCCGGGGGCGCGGAAGGCCCGGCGGAAAGCGAATTATAAATCCATGCGCCGCAAGTTCAAGTCATGCCATATTAGCAAATAAAATCAGGTAGCTGCCCATTCTTGGCTAACCCTTTTTTTCGTCTTCAGGGGGCGATTGTGCCCAAAACTGTGCCCCGCAGATAAGCTTCCTGCTTTTGGGCAGCGTCCTTCAGGTCCGCGTCGTTCACGATGTTGTACCGGTCGAACACTGAGCGCGTCTTGTGGCCGGAGACCATCATCGCCACCCTCTCGGGCACCCCTGACCGGGCCATGTTCCGGACCGCCGTGCGCCGGAGGTCGTGGAAGAGCTTCTCCCCGATCCCGGCCTTCTTGCATACGGTAGCCCAAGCCTTGTCAAACGAGATCACCCGATTGGCCCCCTGCTGCGCAGGAACACGTAGGGCAAGAGGCTCTTCCGGACGTTGCTCTCCCGTCCCCCGGCCTCGAACCGCCTCTCAAAATCCAGTTGCGATAGTTTATGCGGAACAGTCAAGACTATCTTTTCCCGCTGACCCACTGCAGGATGGCAACGGCATCCTCCACCCCAGCGGTCCCGTTGCCGTCAACGTCACCCGGCGTACCGGCCTCCTGGGCCTCCACGCCCATGGGAACCTCCCCCAGTTGCAGGTCGGGATCGACCAGGGAAACGACGCGGGATATGGCGGCCAGGCCCAGGGCCGAAACCGACAGGGTGTACTCGCCAAAGGGGACCCCGCTAAACGCGAACCCGCCGTTCGGGTCCGGGACCGTCTCAAAATTCGTCCCAAGCAGCAAAACCGTTGCGTTTCTGACGCCCAGACCCTGGTAACCCGCGATGTCTATGGACAGGTTCCCCGATATCACGCCCGTTCCTGGGGTCAAAAACGGTATCGCGAAAACCTCCGGGGAAAAGGCGGACCAGTGCCCGCCTTTTTGCGCCTGGACCCGGAACCAATACGGCCGGCCGTTTTCCAAGGAGACGGCCGTGAAGCTCGTGTTGTCGCAGGGCACGGACGCGCCGCTGCCCCATGCTCCCGGACCACCGGACGATTCGGCCATGGTGACGTAATAGCAGTCAGCCCCGGGAGACGGGCCCCACTGCACCGTGGCCCGCCCGTTGCCGGGGGCCACGGACACGTTGGCCGGGGCTAGGGGAGCGTCCTCCGAGGGCGCGGCCTCCACTGTGTACTGGGACCATGCGCCCGGCCCGCTGTCGTTGGCCGCGGCCACCGCATACCAGTAGCGGCCGCCGTTCCCGAGCCCTTGGTCCGTATGCAGCGTTCCCTCAGGCGTTCCCGCCGGCTCTCCGGGCCACGGCTTTCCCGGGCCCGTGCGGAAAACCCGGTAGCCCGAGGCCCCGTCCACCGGCCCCCATACGAGGCTGGCCTGGGTGTTTCCTGAAACCGCCGACAGGCCTCCCGGAGCCATTGGAAGGTTTTCAGCCGCCACCACGGACGCCTCGTCGGAATAGGCACAGGAAACCCCGCCAAGGGCCTGCACCCGAAAGTAGTAGGGCAGGCCGTTGGTCAGGCCCGCCGCAGTGAAGCAGGGCTTGTCCGCGGAACCGCCGCTCATGTAGACCCCTCCGGGAGAACCGGCGACGGTGACCAGGTAGCCGTTGGCGCCGGGCACCGGGTTCCACAGGGCCGTGGCCTGCGTGTTCCCGGGCAGCACGGCAACCCCCTGGGGCGCCGGTTGCGCGGTCTCGTCCGGAGACGCGACCGGCGTCTCGTCGCTGAAGGCGCCCTCTCCGCTCTGGTTTACCGCGGCAACGGCGTAGTAATACCCCGTGCCGTTTTCCAGGCCCGAGTCGTTGAACATCGTTCCCCCCACCGACCCGACCGGCAGGGCCGGCCACGGCTCCCGGCCTTTCCTCCGGTAAATGTTGTACCCGGTCGCCCCTTCCACGGGGCTCCAGGTGACGCTCATCTGGCCGTTACCCCAGGTTACGCCCACGCCCACAGGGGCCAGGGGCAGGGAGACGGAAGGAGTGGCAACGACCTCCACGGAGCTGGCCGAATCGGCGTAACCCCCGGATTGCACCCGGAAATAGTAGGCCGTTCCGTTGGTCAGGCCGCCAGCCTTGAAGCTGGGTCCAGAGGAGTAAGCGGAGATGAAGTAATGACCTCCCCGGGATTCGGAAACCCTCACCAGATATCTGACCACACCTTCGGACAGGTTCCAGGTGACCGTGGCCTGGGTGTTTCCCGGTACCACCTGCACCCCGGTCGGGGCCAGGGCGGCGGTTTCCATGGGGGTCACGGGCATCTCACCCGGAGTCCAGGCCCCGGGCCCGGACTCGTTTCGGGCTGCAACCACATAGTAATAGGTCTTTCGGTTCTCCAGCCCCGAGTCGGTGAACAGGGTCCCGTCAATGGTCGCCAAAGGTTCCGCCGGCCACGGAGCCCCCCCGGTCCTCCGGTACACGTCGTAGCCCGTGGCACCGGGCACGGCGTTCCAGTGGATGCTTCCCTGGGTGTTTCCCAGGGAGTACAGGTTGAAGTTGGTGGGGGCCAGGGGAAGGTCCGCCGAAGGCGTGGCGGAAAGCTCGTTGGAGAAGGCCGAGATCGTCCCTCCCATGGACTGCACCCTAAAGTAGTAGGGCTGGCCGTTGGTCAGCCCGGCCATCGTGGAACTCGCCTCCCAGGCATAACCGCTTGCAACGACGTCGCCTCCCGGCGAAAGGGAAGCCACGGCCCAGTATCCTGTCGCGCCGGGCACCGGCGTCCAGTTGACCGTGGCTTCCGTGTTTCCGGCAATGACGCGTATCAGGGCCGGGGCCGACATCTGGGCCACCGGAAAGATGACCACTTCCTGGGAGCGGGCAGCCACGGGGCTGGCGTTCAAGGCGTCCAGCACGTAGTAATAGGTGGTCCCGTTCGCCAGGCCACAGTCCTGCCAGTTGGAACTTTTTATTCCCAGGTCCGTGTACGGCCCGCCCGGGGCCAGCCCTCGGTACAGCTTGAAGGACACGGCCCCCGGGGGTGTTTCCCAGGAGAGGGTGGCGCAGCCCGAGCCGGTCTTGACCGCCATGAGGACCGGGGCCTTGGGGCGCTGGTTAGCCGCAACGGCGGCGGAGACTTCGCCCGAGAAGGCTCCCCGGCCGTTGCCGTTCACAGCCGCGACCACGTAGAAATAGGTGGTGCCGTTGATGAGGTTCACGTCGTCAAAGGATCCGGAACGGGACAGGGCCTGGAAGGCATGGGGGCCTCCCCGGGACTCGCCCCGGTAAACCGCGTAGCTGTCCGCCCCCTCCACCGGATCCCACGAAACCCGGGCCCAGGTGCTTCCCGGCGCTGCGGAGACGTTTTCCGGGGCCGGTGCCAGCAGGGCCGAGGGCGCGGCGCTCGCCTCCTCGGAATAGGCCCCCGCGTTGGTGCTGAGCGTCTGGACCACATAAAAGTACCGGGTGCCGTTGGCAAGGCCCCTGTCCGTGAAGCTCGGCCCCGGCGCAGCCGGCGAGAGCGGCGCGTAGGGGCCGCCCTTTTTCGCGGCGCGGTACACGTTGTAGGAAACCGCTGAGGCAACGGGGTTCCAACTCAGGGAGATCTCGCCGTTGCCCGGCGTTGCCGCCACCTGGCCGGGCGCGGCAAGGTAGATCGCCGATGGCCGGACGCTCGACACGGGCGAGAAGGGCCCCTGGCCCTCGCCGTTCACAGCCGCAAGCCGGTAGTGCCTCCACACGTCGTTGGCCAAGCCCCGGTCCGTGTGGGACCTGCCTCGGGTCCGGGCCACGAACCCGAAAGGCCCTTCCACGGCTTCCGCGCCGTAAAGGACGTAGCTCGCGGCGCCTTCCACCGCAGGCCACGAAAGGGTCGCCTCGCCGTTTCCCAAAACAGCCGACAGGCTGCCGGGCGACGCCGGCACCCCGGCCAGGGAACGGCCCGCAAAAAGGAATACAAAAAGAACAACCGCTGAAACCGCCGCCATTTTTTCCCACAACGATTTGTCGGCCATTATGACACTCCCCGTGCCGCCACCACAGTACAGACGGCGCGCCACAAAAAGCCACCTCGAAACCAGCCTCTTTCCCAACGGAAAAAAGCCCATGCCCGCCAAGGGACATCGGCTTCTAA
>JAHJUF010000400.1 GCA_018829095.1 Pseudomonadota bacterium
AGCGCATCAAGTCCGACATGGTGAGCATCAAGACCCATGGAGACCGGACCCTGTACTTTGACTTCTTCCCTTTCGATATCGGACAGATCAAGGGTTATGATATCAAGGTGAACCTGTATACCGTTCCGGGCCAGGTGAAGTACAATGCCACCCGGCGCCTGGTGCTCCAGGGCGTGGACGGCTGCGTGTTCGTGGCGGACAGCATGGCTCTGCGCCGCGAGAGCAACTTCCTCTCCCTGAAGAACCTCCAGGAAAACCTCGCCACCTACAACAAGAACATCTTCAAGATCCCGCTGGTCCTCCAGTACAACAAACGGGATCTTGCCAAGCAGGGGGTCGCCCTTTTGTCCATGGAGCGCATGGAAAAGGACTTGAACAGCCGCCTGATGGTGCCGAGCTTCGGGGCGTCCGCCGTAACCGGCGACAACGTGGTGGCCACCCTGAAAAAAATCATCTCCCTTAGCGTAGCGGCCCTGCACAATGAGCTCAAATAGGAGGTTTTCCCATTGAGCACCGACGACAAGGAACAAGTCACGGCGGAAGTGGATGACCGACTGGACGAGTTCTTTTCCGATGACGAGCCCAGGGAAAAAACCCATGAGCTGGAACTGGATTCACCGGTTTCCAAGGACGAATCCTTAGACGACCTCCTTTCCGACGACGCATGGAATTTCGATGACGCCGCCCCGGACGCCGCCGTGGCCCTGGACCCCAACGCCGACGCCATGGACGATTTTCTGGTGGAGGACTCCTGGGCAGACGGCCCGCCGGCGGGCGCTCACAAGAAGACCTCCTCCGAGGAACTGGGCATCCACGAGCTGCAGGTGGCCATCCTGTCGCTGGACTGGGAAATCACCGACGAGGTGGTGGACAAGCTGGTCAGCGAAGCCGCGAGCATGAGACTCCTCCGCTCCGAGGACCTCGTCTGCGTCACCTTCCTCACCCTTATGGAAACCCTGGGCAAGTACATCCGCAAGAAAAAGGCCGCAGCCCACCCCTCTTCCGTAAATCTGCTCAGGAAAGTCTACGACGACCTGGAAAAAGTCCTTTCCCTCAAGGGCATGGACGAGGAGTCCCGCCGCCAGATCGCCCTGGCCGACGTGGCCAGCTTCGTGCGCCTGAAAGCCAAGATCAACGCCATGGAAAGGAAGAAGGGAAAACCCGCTGTGGCGAAAAAGGCTGCGCCCAAGATCCGGAAAGCCGAGATCATTGAGGAAATCCCCGTCCGGAAAGCTCAGGTAGTGGAGGAAAGACCCGTGGCGGCCCCCCCTGCCTCCGCCGGGGCCGCCCTGGCCCCCCAGGCCGCCGAGGAGATTGCCCGGAGCCTTGCGGCTGTCAAGGAGGAGCTTTTGGCGGAAATCCGGGCCCTTCCGGAAAAGATCGAGGAGGCGGTGGTCCGGGCGGTATCCAAGGCCCTGGCCGAACGCTCCTGACGATTTCGGGCTCCGTCCCTTCCCCTTTTTTCCCAAAGCGCCGTCCGGGCTCTCCGCTTCCCCCCAGCCCCTGACGGGAATGCCATGTTCAAGACCCCCCTGGTGCGCAATCTGGTCCTCCTGTCCCTGGCGGGCAACCTCGCGGGCGACATCGACATTTTCTCCTACATCCTCTTCTATGGACCCATAAACGGCAAGGATGTCCGCCTTTTTTCCCCGGTGAGCCTGGCCGGAGTTCTCGCCTTCTACGTGGCGGGCTTCCTCTTTGCCTGGCTGTACACCCGGCCCGTGGACCGCTTCCTGGCCGGGGCGGCCCCGGAGGAGGAGACCCTGGCCAAACGCCGGTCCCTGAACTTTCCAACGGCCGCCGCCGCCGCCTGGACGGTCCTTTGGGTTCTGGGAGCCCTCTTCTACCTGGCGGTTCCGTGGGTTTTCGGCAAGGAGCCGGACCTTGCGGGCACGGCCCACATGGCCTCGTCCGTGGTGAGCGGCGGCCTGGTGACCGTGGTGTTTGTATACTTCGTGCTGGATCTCGCCGTGGCCCGATGGCTTGCGCCCCGGGTGCTGGCGGGCCTTCCGGCCACCCGGGTCCCCGGAGTGCGCCAGGCCTCCCTCCGGGGCAAGATGACTCTCTATTACTTTGCCACCGTGGTCATGCTGGTGGCCATCATGGCCGGGTCCTTCGCCATGGCGGCCATGGAAACCGGGGGAGACGGAAGGCTTCCCCTGCTGCCCATGGTCCTGGCGATGGCCAGCTGGGCCATCCTGGTGGGCTCGGTTTTCCTCCTCCTCCTGAGCCGCCAGATCACCCGGCCCGTGCTCAATCTCATGGCTGCCATGGAACAGGTACGGAACGGGGACACGGATATACGCATCCCCGTGGTGACGGCCGACGAGATGGGCCAGGTGGCCGAGGGATTCAACCGCATGGTGAAAAGCGTGGCCGAGCGGGACTTCATCCGGGAGACCTTCGGCCGGTACGTCACCCGCCAGGTTTCCGAGGCTGTGTTGAACGGCCGGCTCTCCCTGGGGGGCGAGACCCGGGAGGTCACCATCCTCCTTTGCGATATCCGGGACTTCACGGCCATGAGCGAGGGCATGACCCCGGCCCAGGTGGTGGAGCTTTTGAACGGCTACTTTGCGGAGATGGTGGAAGTGATCCTGGACACGGGGGGCACCCTGGACAAATTCATGGGGGACTCCTTCCTGGCTGTGTACGGCGCGCCCCTTCCCATGGAAGGCCACGCCCTGGCGGCGGCCCGGGCGGCCCTGGGCCTGAGGGGGGCCCTGGCCCGGGTGAACGCGGCCAGGAAAAAGAACGGCCAGCCAGCCATCCGTTGCGGGATCAGCCTCCACACCGGCGAGGTGGTGGCCGGAAACATCGGATCTCAACGCCGCATGGAGTACACGGTCATAGGCGACGCGGTGAACACGGCCTCCCGCATCGAGGGCCTGAACCGGGTTTTCGCCACGGACATCCTCATGAGCGAAGCCACATGGAAGAAGGTGCGGGGAGAGATGAACGCCGCCCCCATGCCTCCA
>JAHJUF010000401.1 GCA_018829095.1 Pseudomonadota bacterium
CATGCTGCAGAAAATGAGGAATCAAAAAGGCTTCACGCTGATCGAGCTCATGATCGTCATCGCGATCATCGGCATCCTGGCTGCCATCGCCATTCCGAACTTCATCTCCTACCGCCAGCGGGGCTACAACGCCGCGGCCAACGCGGATGTGAAGAACTCCTACACCTCCTCCCAGGCCTACTTCTCCGACTACCCGGACGGCACGGCGACCTTGGTCATCCTCGGCACTTACGGCTTCACCCAGACCTCCAACGTGACCGTGACCGTGACCGCAGGCACCATGAGCACCCTGGCCATCACGGCCAAGCACAACCAGAGCACCACCACCTATTCCGTGGACAGCTCCGGCCAGATCACCAAGGGCTAATAGCCTGACTTGATCAGCGAACAAAAAGGCGGGGGGACGAAAGTCTCCCCGCCTTTTTTTGCTCAGGCCCAACCCTTGAATGGTTCATGTGGTTCATTGGAGAAGAACCCAAAGAGTTTGATCGGCCCGGCCGGTGATTTTCCCCGCATCCTGAAAAAATTCCCGCGCGCCCAGGATCGAATCCGCCTCGTAACACAGGTTATTGTCATCTAAATATGGCTGTATAAGGTTTGATTATTTTGGCATGGAATATGCTTTAGTAACTATCAAGTCATATCAGGAAAGCGGCGTCGCGCCGCGATTTATCCATCTTCATCCCCAAGGGGAACCTACAGAAAGGGAGGACGACATGCTGCAGAAAATGAGGAATCAAAAAGGCTTCACGCTGATCGAGCTTATGATCGTCATCGCGATCATCGGCATCCTGGCTGCCATCGCCATTCCGAACTTCATCTCCTACCGCCAGCGGGGCTACAACGCCGCGGCTAACGCGGATGTGAAGAACTCCTACACCTCCTCCCAGGCCTACTTCTCCGACTACCCGGACGGCACGGCGACTTTGGTCATCCTCGGCGGCTACGGCTTTACCCAGACTGCCAACGTGACCGTGACCGTGACCGCAGGCACCATGAGCACCCTGGCCATCACGGCCAAGCACAACCAGAGCACCACCACCTATTCCGTGGACAGCTCCGGCCAGATCACCAAGGGCTAATAGCCTGAGCTAAGTAACGCCTGAAAGGGCGGGGGAACCTGGTTCTCCCGCCCTTTTTCTTTCGAGGGGCATCCCTGCCCGGGAAAGGATATCCATGCCGCCCAAAACCCTTTCCATCGTGATTCCGGTTTACAACGAAGCCGGGAGCATAGGAGCCATCGTGGACTTGGTGGTCGGGGTGCCCCTGCCCCTGGAGCGTGAAATCATCCTGGTGGACGACTGCTCCACGGACGGCACCCGGGAAAAGCTCAAAGCCATGGAGGGGCGGCCAGGGATCAAGGTTTTCTATCACGAAAGAAATCAGGGCAAGGGGGCAGCTCTGCGTACCGGGTTCGCCGTGGCCACCGGGGATTTTGTGCTCATCCAGGACGCGGACCTGGAGTACGATCCCTCGGAGTATCCCAAGCTCCTGGCCCCCATCCTGGACGGAAAGGCGGACGTGGTTTTCGGGTCCCGGTTCGTCGGCGGCGAGTCCCATCGGGTCCTGTATTTCTGGCACTACCTGGGAAACCGTTTCCTCTCCCTGCTTTCCAACATGTTCACCAACATGAACCTCACGGACATGGAAGTCTGTTACAAGGTCTTCAAGCGGGAGGTTCTGGCAAATATCCGCATCGAGGAAGACCGTTTCGGGTTCGAGCCTGAAATCACGGCCAAGGTGGCCCGCCTGAACCTGCGGATCTACGAAGTGGGCATCTCCTACTCGGGCAGGACCTACGACGAAGGGAAGAAAATCGGATGGCGGGATGGATTCCGGGCCATCTGGTGCATCCTGAAGTACAATCTTTTCAGGCGTTGAGGAGCGCCTTGCCGCCTATTTTTGATTTTAAGCGCGTACCGGTAATTTTCATTTTTTTCATTCCTCCAGACCTCCCAAATCCAAATATTTTTTGTTTCAAAATAGGATGGCCCTGCAAAAAGCCCGAAAGTCACCCCATCCGTCATTCCGGAGAAGGGCGGAATCCAGTTATTTCAGGGCGCTAAAAAAACCCTGGGTCCAGGCTCCCCGTTTTCACGAGGACAGGCTTCGCCGGAATGAAGGCTTGTTGCAGGGCCATCAAAATATGAACCTATTGTTATAGTGCGCTGGTTGGCATAGAATATGAAGTTAGGGACTGTTTCCAAAAAGAATTTCGTCACGAGATGGAGCGAAAATTCTATAGCAAGAAAGCAAGGAAACGGGGAAGCAGGGAAGAGGGGGAAAAGGGCCGCAGCATGGCTGAGCCACGTTGAGGATCTTTTTTTCTTCGCGGACGCAGCCATGGGATTTTGCAGCCCATCGCAATAGAAATCCTTTTTGGAAACAGCCCCTTGTTGGAACAAATTTTTTTTGAGCCGACCGCAGGCCGCGAAATCTCGATTTTTCAGAATGGAGAGGGAGGGTATCATGCTTCAAAAGATGAGGAATCAAAAGGGTTTCACGCTGATCGAGCTCATGATCGTCATCGCGATCATCGGCATCCTGGCTGCCATCGCCATCCCGAACTTTATTGCCTATCGCCAGCGGGGCTACAACGCCGGGGCCAGCGCGGACGTGAAGAACGCCTACACCACCGCCCAGGCCTACTTTGCCGACTACCCGGACGGCACGGTGGCAGCGGGCAGCCTCACCGCCTACGGTTTCACCCAGACCCCCAACGTGACGGTGACCGTGGCCGCAGGCACCCTGAGCACCCTGGTCATCACGGCCAAGCACAACCAGAGCAACACCACCTACTCCGTGGACAGCACCGGCCTGATCACCAAGGGTTAACAATCCCGGCCTGATCATCGCAAAAAGGCGAAGGGACAAAAGTCCCCCCGCCTTTTTGCGTTCCATTTCCCGGAAAATCAAATTCCCGGCTTCAGAAGCTGTATTTCATCTCCGCAAACACCCGGTCGTTCTCCTCCAGGGTCTGGAAGACCTCCCTGTCCCCGGTGCCGTAGAGCACGCCTCCCAGGGTGAAGCTCACCTGGTCCGTGTAGTCGTGCTCCACCTGGGCACGGGCCGCCCATCCGTCGTCCCCCGTGTCCCCCAGGATGTTGCCCACGGCCAGGAAGTGCCAGGTGTCATGGACAAAATCCCGCTGGGCCCGGATGGCGTATTCCACCGCGTTTTCCTGGTAGCCGGGGGCTCCATGCTCCATCCAGTCCTCATAGTGGAAGAGGTGCCGCACCACGGCCTCCACGGAAAGGGTGGTGTCCGTGAACCCATTGTATTCCAGGCCCAGGAGTCCGTCCAGGCGTTCCTGGGTGGAATCCGGGGGCAGGGCCATGAGGTCTTGGACGGTTTGAGGCTCATGGAAGATCTTGATCCCCGTGAAACAGGCGGCCTCGGCCTTGACCAGCCAGTTTTCCCGGGCATAGTCCCCGGCCACGCCGAACATCTTGATCCGGGCATAGCGCCGCTCGAACACCGGCGCGGCCGTCATCACCGGCATGGGGATGGGCGGGAAGGGCGGATTGGGCACCAGGACCACTCCGAATTGGGCCGGCTGCACCATCTCCAGGTGGGGGCTGTCCTCGAACAGGTCCGCGTAATGAAAGGAGATGTCGAACCCGCTGAAGCGGCCGGTAAGGGCCAGGCCGATCTCCGTGTTGCCCAGGGTTTCGGGCGGATTGTTTTCGTGGGGCAGGGGCTGGGGGAGGGAGTCGTAGGGGCTTCCTTCCACCGGGATCATGTCCTGGCGGATTTCATGGATGAAAAGCCCGGTGAGGTTCCAGGGGCCCGCAGCGTAGTCCAGGCGGGTCATGGCCACGGGGAGCCTCAGGTCTTCGATGTCCGTCATGCCCGGCTCCCGGAGATCCAGAGGGTTGATGACGTCCATGACCCGCAGGTCGTCCGAGGTGCCCCATACCACGATCTGGCGTCCGGCCTTCACGTCCAGCCGGTCCCACAGCCGGCCCTGGACCCAACCCTCCCAGAGTTCCGCGTCGTCCTCCATGCTGTCCAGGTACTCGTCCGTGAATTTGTCCCGGCCTTTGGCGCTGTAGGCGAAATCATGCCAGAACCGCCCACCGATCCGGGCTTTCCATTGGTCGGAGAAATCCACGTCCAGCTTGGGCTGGGCCTGGACCCGGAGCCGGGAGGCTCCGTTATGCTCGTCAGCCCCGGCTGGCGGCTCCTGGTGGTCCCAGTCCCCGGCCATGCTGATCTTGGCCCAGCCCGAAAGCTCCCACCCCGGGTACCGGGCCTGGCCCGTCTGGCCCAAACCGCCGCCACTGCCCTCGTGCTTGCCCGAGGCCGTGAAGGCGTCCAGGGCATCATCCAGGGACGCCCCGGATGACGAGTCGGCCGCCAGGAGCGGACCGGCCAGGATCAGGCAGCAGAAAACCACGATGATTCCAAAAAAACGGTGCATTTCTTCCCCCCCTATTTCGTCTCCGGGTGACTATCAGGCGGTAAAGCCGGCTGGATGATGATGCCAGGCTCCTGTCACAGTCCCTTTTCCATGCGGCGGGTGGTGAACATGTCGTCTTCTATTTCCTGATTGTATTTCACGCCCAAGGTCTTGAACACCGTGGAGTGGAGGACCCGGTCCCCCTGCTGGGTCTTCATGTGCATTTCCATGGAGGTCCAAACGCCGTTGATCTCCCGGATGTCCGGCACGTCCAGGTATTTGACCTTGTCTCCCTTGTTCAGCCAGAACACCCCCCGTACCACCACATAGTTGTCCTGGCGCACGAAAACCACGGACTTGGTGTACCCGAACTCGTCCACCACTTCCCCGGAGATGGGCAGGGCCTCGATGACCCAGGTCTTTTGCCCCCGGACCACCTTTTCGTCCAGAATTTTGAAGGTGTATTTGGAAAGCTCCCGCGTGGTCATGTCGCCGTAGGTGAAATCCGAGCCCATGAAGGAGCCGTCCTTTTCCGAGCTGGCGATGCGCTTCACCTTCTTCAAGGCCGGGAGATAGAGCCACTGGTCGTCATCCCTGCCGCTCTCGTCGTAGTCGTAGGTCAAAAAAGCCGTGTCCTTCACGTCCGGTGGTTCCTGGAAGAACATGATGCGGCGGGAGTCCTTGCCGAATTCCTTTTCAAAGGTCCTGATCCGGCGCACCCTCTCGTTGCCCCGCTTGTCGATGAGGATCATTTCCTGGTCCGCGATTCCCGTGTCCCCGTCGTAGCGGTCGTTGACCATCTGCATGATCTCCCGGGCCCTGGCATCGTCAGCCCGGGCCCCGTGGACGGGAAAAAGGGCCAGGGCCGCGGCGGCCGCGAGAAAAAGGGTCAGCGAAAGTTTCATGGTTTCCTCCTCAAGCCGGATGTTTTCGAAAGATCACGGCCATGAGCGCCGGGGCCACCAGGAAATCGGCGGCCAGGGCGAACAGGATGGCCGTGCCCGTGAGCATTCCGAAACGAATGGTGATGTCCATGGATGCGAAGCACAGGACATAGAAGCCGCAGGACAGGACGATGGACGTGAAGAGCATGGCCCTTCCGGTGGTCTGGAGGGTCTCGTGAACCGCCTCGGCCACGGATTTTGTCATTCCCAGGTAACGCCGGAAGTTATGCATGAAGTGGATGGTGTCGTCAACGGCCAGCCCGATGGCCACGGACCCGATGAGGATGGTGAAGGCGTTCAGGGGCACGTGGATGAGTTTCATGAGACCCAGGCAGAGGATGATGGGGGCCACGTTGGGGATCATGGAAACCAGGCCGATACGGAAGCTTCCGATGAGAAGGATCATGAGCAGGGTGATGACCCCGAAGGCGATGACGTAGCTTTCGGCCATGGTGCGCATCACGGCGGTGAAGGTTCGGGAGAGGAGGCTCACCAGCCCCGTGAACCGGACCTCCACATCGGGCCCGAATTCCTCGTGGAAGCGGGTTTCCATGTGCCGGGAGAAACCTTCGTAGGCCTGGGCGTCCATGGAAGGGAGCTTGAAAGTGAGGCGGGCCATGGAAAAGTCCGGATCCACGAGTTGTTCCAGGTCGTCGGACCCGGCGTTCTCGAAGAGGAGCAGCTCCTGGGCCGCCAGCCTGCGGTCCCCGGGCAGGGCGTAGAACTCGGGCCGGTTCTCATTAACAGCCTGGTGGATTTCCTTCAACACGTCCACCACCGACGAGGTCTGGCCCACGTACAGGCCCTCCTGGTGGTAGGCTTCGGCCTCGGCGGCCAGGGTGTCCAGGGCCGCCAGGTTTTTGGGCTCGTGGAACGCCCCGGGCCGGCCGGCGTCCACCAGGGCCTCCATGGTCACCGTGCCCTTCAGTTTCCCGGAGATGAAGTCCGAATCCACCCGGATGGGGGCGTCGGGAGGCAGCCAGCGCATGGGGTCATGGGAGAATTTCAGGTTCATGGCCCCGGTGAACCCCAGGGCCAGGAGGACAGCCGTCACGGAAAGGATCGTCCAGGGCCGCCGGGTGGCAAGATCTCCCACCGAGGCCAGGAACCGGTCCAGAGGCTGGACTTCGGCGGAGTCTTTCCTTTTGGGGGCCTGGGGTGGGAAGATGGCCACCATGGCCGGGAGAAAGACCAGGGTGTAGAAAAGCGCCAGGAGGACTCCCGTGGCCGCGAAGATGCCCAGGTGGGCGATGGGGGCGATTTCGGCCGTGGCAAAGGACAGGAGGCCGCCAGCGGTGGTGACGCTGGTGAGCACAATGGCCAGGCCCGAGTGGCCCATGGCAAAGGCCATGGCGTTTTCCCGGGAATCGCCCATACGGAGTCGCCGGTAGAAGATGGCCAGGATGTGCACCGAGTCCCCCACGCCCACGGCCATGACAAAGGAGGGCAGGATCTGGGTGGGCATGGTGAGGGGTATGCCCGTGGCGGCCATGATGCCCAGGGTGGAGCCCAGGGCGAGCACCACCGTGGCCATGGGCCAGAGAACCCCGGAAAGGGTGCGGAACACCGCGAACAGGAGCAGGGCCACCGTGGCGAAACCCAGGACGGAAAACTTTTTCATGTCCGTGAGGAGGTAGCGCTTCATCTCGTGGGTGGAAACGGGGGTGCCTGCCAGGTGCACGGGAAATTCCGGGCCCGCGTGCCGGGCGATGACCTCCTGGACCGCCTTCACGGCCTCGGTGTTCTCCCGGTCCGTGAGGAAGACGGGGGAGGGCGCCTCCGGGGCGGCGGCGGGGGCGGAGAACCCGGCAAGGGCGTCCTCCAGGGAGGTCCGGCCCGTGCCGGAAAAGGCGGAAGTCTTCACAGCCACCACCGTGGTGCGGCCGCCGGCGCTGATGAGGAGGTTTTCGTAAAGGGGGTTTTCCATGACCCGCCGCCGGAGGACCGCCAAGTCCCCGGGCGTTTCGGGCCAGTCCTCCAGGAGGTCCTCCACCACCAGCATGTCGCCTTCGCCCCGGGTGTTCCGGGCGTTCATAAGGCTGGTGACCTCGTCGAGGTTGGGCACCGAGGCTTCCAGATCCTCATGGAGCGCCTTCAAACGCAGGAGGAATTCCTGGGAGAACACGTCCGCCGGACCCACGGCCAGGACCATGATCTCGTCCCGGCCGAAACGCTCCCGAAAGGCGTCGTAGGTCACCATGGCCGGGCTGTCCTCCCGGAGCATGGCCGTGGGGGCCGTGTCCACCGTGGTCTTGGGCACCTGGGAGATGCAGAGTCCGAAAACGCCCAGGGCAAACAGGGCAAAGAGAACCCTGTGCCGGTAGACGAGGCGGGCATAGGCCTCGAAGGATCGTTCCACGCGGTTTCGCCAGTTGGTCATGACGCGGGCGGCCGTGCCGCCGTTCCTTTCCTTTGGGTCAGCGCCCGGTCTTGCCCCGGGCCGGAGTCTTTTTGGCATACAGAAGGGTGACCAGGGCCGGGGCCACCAGGAAGTCCGCCACCAGGGCCAAGGCGATGGCCGATCCGGTGAGGGCTCCGTAAACAGCCACGTTTTTCATGGTGGACAACACCATGATGTAGAATCCGAAGCAAAGGATGGCCGAGGTGAAGAACAAGGCCCGGCCGGTGGTCTGGAGGGTGTCGTGGATCGCCAGGCGCGCGTCGCCCCGGATCTGGAAATAGCGCCGGAAGTTGTGCATGAAATGGATGGTGTCGTCCACGGCCAGGCCGATGGCGATGGAACCCACCAGGATGGTGAAGGTGTCCAGGGACACGCCCATCCAGCCCATGAACCCCAGGCATACCAGGATGGGCAGGATGTTAGGCACCATGGCCGCCATGCCCACCCGCACGCTTCCTATGAGGAGGATCATGAGGAAGGTGATGATCACAAAAGCCGTGATGTAGCTTTTGACCATGGTATGCATCACCGCGTACAGGGTGCGGAACAGCAGGGTCAAGAAGCCGGTGGTGGTGATCTCCGCCTTGTCCCCCAGGCTGTCCTGGAACCTTTTCTCCATCTCATTGGCGAATCCCACGTACTCCACCGCGTCCAGGGAGGGGGTCTTGATGGAGAACCGGGCCTTGGAGAACAGGGAGTCCACCACATCCTCCAGGTCGTCGGAGCCGGAGTTCTCGAAGAGCAGGAATTCCTGGGCCACCAGCGCCCGGTCCCCAGGCACCCGGTAGAACTCCGGGCGGTTTTCGTGGAGGGCCTGGTTGATTTCCCGGATCACGTCCGCGAGGCTTTGGGTGTGGCCCACGAAGAGGTTGCCCTGGGAATAGCCCTCGGCCCATTGGCCCAGGGAGGCCATTTCCGAAAGCAGGGCAGGGTCGTGCAGGCCGTTCTCCCGGCCCGTGTCCACGACCAGTTCCATGGTAACCGATCCCCGCATCTTCTCATCCACGAACTCGGCGGCAAGCCGGGGCTCGGAATCCTCGGGAAGCCAGGTGATCGGGGCGTGGGAAAAGTGCAGCCGGGTGGCGCCCAGGCCCGCCACCACAGTCAGGAGAGCGGCCACGGCCACTATTTTCCAGGGGTGGCCGGTGGCAAAATCCCCCACCGAGGTCAGGAACCGGGAAAAGATGCTGTTTTCGGCAGACTCCCGGCTTCGGACCCTGGCCCGGACCGGGATAATGGCCAGGGCGGCCGGGAGGAAGAGCAGGGTGTAAACCAGGGCCAGGATCACACCGGCCGAGGCGAAGATCCCCAAGTCCGCGATGGGGGCGATTTCCGCTGAGGCAAAGGACAAAAGACCTCCGGCCGTGGTGAGGCTGGTGAGGACCACGGCCAGGCCCGAGTGGCCCAGGGCGTGGGCCAGGGCGTCCTCCCGAGACTCACCGGCCCCCATGCGGCGGAAGAAGATGGCCAGGATGTGCACCGAGTCCGCCACGCCCACGGCCAGGAGAAAGGTGGGCAGGATCTGGGTGGGCATCTTCAAAGGCGTGCCGGTGGCGGCCATGAGCCCCAGGGTTGAGAACAGGGCCAGGATCACCGTGAAAAGCGGCAAGATAACGGCCGTGAACGAACGGAAGATGATGAACAGGAAAACAGCGATGGATAACACCGCCAAGGCCAGGAACCGGCCCATGTCATGGAGCATCCAGGTCTTCAGCACGTGGGTGAGAACCGGGGTTCCGGCCAGGCGGATGGTTAACCCCGGGGCCTCGTGGCGCTTGATCGCCTCCCGGACGGCCAGGACAAGCTCGGAGTTTTCCTCATCCGTGATGTAGATAGGCCGCTCGGTTGTGCCAGCCGCTGCAGGTTCTTCGAAGGCGGTCAGGGG
>JAHJUF010000402.1 GCA_018829095.1 Pseudomonadota bacterium
ATCGCCTGTTCAAACCCTTGGCGGGCCGTGCAAAATCCCCTACCCCTCTGGCAGCACCCGGCCCCGGATCTTTTCGATGGCCGGGAGGCAGGGGTGGCCCAACTCGTTGGCGGCCAGGTAGTGGGCCAGGGCCCGGGCGTAGCTGTTGCGCCTTTCGTACAGCTCCCCCAGGCGAAAGCGGAAGAGCCCGTTTTCCGGGCAGAGGTCCACGCTCTGGCGGGAGAAGGAAAGGGCGATGTCCGGGTTCTGCTCCAGGGCCGTGTAGACCCCGGCCAGGGCCGAGAGGGATTCCGCGTCGTTGGGATGCAGGGCAAGGACCCGCTCGTAGGCCCGGGCCGCCTCCGGGTGCCGCCCCAGGGCCGCCAGGGCGTCGGCCAGGTGCTTGTGCCCGGCCCAGGCCTTGGGCGAAAGCTCAACAGCCTGTTCCAGGTACGGCAGGGCTTTTCCCGGGTCCCCGGAAAGGAGATGGACCCGGCCGGTCTGGAGGTGCACCTCGAACACCCCGGGCTCCATTTCCATGGCCCGGGCGAGTTCCTCGAGGGCCTGGTCCGGGCGGCCGGACAGCATGTGGGCCAGGCCCTGGTTGTACACGGGCACCACGTCTTTGGGAGCAGCGGCCCGGGCCCGGCGGAAGAACTCCTGGGCCCGGTTGAAATTCTCCAGGACCCCGTGGCAAACCCCCATGCTGTTCAGGACGTTGGCCTCCCGGGGATCCAGGAGCAGGGCCCGGCCGTATTCGGCCATGGCCCCGGCCACGTCGCCATCCTGGTATCGGCGGTCGCCCGAGACATTCAGGCTCACCGCGTCAAAGGCCACGGCCTGGTCCGGCCCGAAAAAGGCCGCGTGGTCCAGGGCCTTGACGATGTTCTCGAAAATTTCCTGCTTGCCGAAATCCGCCGTGGGCCACACGGCCACGCCCACGGAAACCGTGCCCCAGTGGAGCCCCCGGACCTTTTTCCGCAGGGAGTCGGCCAGGGCCAGGGCCTGCTTTGGGGTCTTGCCAGGCAGGCAGGCGGCCAGGGTCTCGGAATCCAGCACGCCCCAATACGCCCCGCCCCGCTCGCAGAGCCGGGAAAACTCACGGCCCACGTCCACCAGGTGATCCGACCAGGTGGACTCGGGCTCGGCCGGGTCCTGGCCAGGGTCCAGGACCACGGCCAGGGCGGCGAAAGCTTTCGCCTCCTTCACCAGGTCCAGGGCCTTGGTCACGAAGTCCTTGCCAAAGGCGAGCCCCTTGTGCCGGGGCCCCAGGACCCGGTGGGCCTGGCGGCCAAGCGTGTCTCCGGGCGGGGATTTCCGTCTCTCCAGGGCATAGGGCCCGGAAAGGAGGAACGCCTCGGTGCTCCGCCGTTTCCCCTTTGCCGTTGCCTGGACATGGCTTTTCATGATTTTGCCGTCTCTGGGGAATCCCCCGCCTGGCGGGCCAGGGCTTTGGCCGCGCCAGCGATCAGGGCAAGCTCTTCGTCAAAAACCGTCCGGAGGTCCATGAGAAAGCGGCCATCCTCGATACGCCCGATAACCGGCGTATCCCGGCCCCGCATCCCGGCCTCCACCTCGTTTTCGGAAAGTCCCGGAATCGTGAGGGCCACGGCCCGGGAGGGGATCTTTTCCAGGGGAAGGGCCCCGCCCCCCACCCTGCCGGACACGGCCACGACTTCGGCGGAAACACCCGCGATTTTGTTCAACATCCCGGCCAGCCGCCGGGCCCGGGCTCCCACGCTCTTTTCCGGCTCCGTGATCCGGGCCAGGGTGGGGATTTCGGCCAGGGCCCGCTCCGGGTCCCGGTACAGACGCAGGGTGTGTTCCAGGGCCGTCAGGGTCATCTTGTCCACCCGAAGCGCCCGGTTCAGGGGATGGGTGCGGATGCGCTCCACCATGTCGGCCCGGCCCAGGATGATCCCGGCCTGGGGGCCGCCCAGCATCTTGTCGCCGGAAAAGGTGATCACGTCCGCCCCGGCGGCCACCGAGTCCTGGACCGTGGGTTCCCGGGACAGGCCGTAGGCGGAAAAATCCACCAGGCTGCCCGAGCCCAGGTCCTCCATGACCGCGACTCCGTGCTTTTTGCCCAGGGCCACGAGATCGGGAAGCGAAACCGAGGCGGTGAACCCCACCACCGCGAAGTTGGAGGCGTGGACCTTCAGGAAGAGGGCCGTGTTCTCGTTCACGGCGTTTTCGTAGTCTCTGGGATGGGTGCGGTTGGTGGCCCCCACTTCCCGCAGCACCGCGCCGCTTTGGGCCATGACCTCGGGGATGCGGAACGAGCCGCCGATCTCCACCAGCTCCCCCCGGGACACTACGGCCTCCCGGCCAGCTGCCAGAGCGGCCAGGGCCAGGAGCACGGCTCCGGCGTTGTTGTTCACCACCAGGGCGGCTTCGGCTCCGGTCAGCTCGCACAAGAGGTCCGCCACCAGGGAGTACCGGGAGCCCCGGCGGCCTGTGGCCAGATCGAACTCCAGGTTGCTGTACGATCCCGCGATTTCCGCCACGGCCCGGCACACGCAAGGGGCCAGGGGGCTCCGGCCCAGGTTGGTGTGCACCACCACCCCGGTGGCGTTCACCAACCGGCGGACCCGGGGGGCCATGAGGGTTTTCGCGTGATCCCGGGCCAGGGACGCGGCCATCTCCTCGGCCTGGCCCTTGTCCGCCGGGGCGGCCCGGCTGGCCAGGACCTCGGCCCGCAGGTCCTCCACGGCCCGGCGCACGGCGGCAACGGCCACGCTCCGGGGCGCGCCGGTCTGGGCGAAAAAATCCTCCAGCCGGGCGAGGAGACGATCCACGCCGGGGAGGAGCGCAAGGGCTGGTGGGGATGGACGAGTCAAGGGCTTTGGGGGAAACCTTTCCAAAAGAGGGCAAGTGCATCGAAATACAATATTTTCCACGCCGGACGCCTTGTTGTCAACCAGAACCCCGGCCTGGGCAGGGCAAAAGCCCTTTGGGAAGTGGAGAGAACCGCCGCAGAAACGCCCGAACCCCGATCGTCCGGCAAAGCGCCCCCTTTGAAACCCGCCCGGGCCCCCCCCTTGAAACCCGGCAGCCCCCCCTTTGAAAAAGGGGGGCAGGGGGGATTTCTTTTTTTCTTTGGCTTTTTGTCCTTTACAAGGACCCTCCAACCAGCCGGAAATCCATCCGAAACCGTCATTCCGGCGAAGGCCGGAATCCAGTTTTCCCCATGCCTTACAAAGACCCTGAACCCCCGCTCCCCGCCTGCGCAAGGACAGACAGCGCCGGGATGGCGGCTTGTTGCAGGACCCTCAGACTGGACCCTGTTTTGTCCGGTTTTCCCCCGGCCTGTCCCCCGTCGGGCCGCTCCCCTCCCCCGCCCGGTCCCGGTTGTATTTTCCCCCCTGTGTGTCTATACTTTCGTCGGCCGACCCGATCCGGGCTCCGGCCGCGTATCGAGAGGGGCCGGAGCCCGGCCTGGGACCACGGAAGCGACCAAGGAGGAAAGCATTGGATTACGATCTTACCAGGGAACAGCAGATGGTGCGGGACGCGGTGCGGAGCTTCGCCGAGGCGGAAATCGCCCCCGTGGCCCTGGAGTTGGATGAGAAGGAGGAGTTTTCCCCGGAGCTGACCCGGAAAATGGGGGAAATCGGGCTTTTCGGGATGTTTGTCTCCGAAAAGTACGAAGGCCAGCAGATGGACTACGTGTCCTACATCATCGCCGTGGAGGAAGTGGCGCGGATCGACGGCTCCCAGGCCGCCACCGTGGCGGCGGCCAACTCCCTGGGCATCGGCCCCATCTACTATTTCGGCAACGAGGAGCAGAAGCAAAAGTACCTGCCCAAGCTCTGCTCCGGCCAATACCTCTGGGGATTCGGCCTCACCGAACCCGAGGCCGGCTCCGACGCGGGCGGCACCCAGACCACCGCCGAGCGCGACGGCGACGAGTGGGTGTTGAACGGCTCCAAAATCTTCATCACCAACGCCGCCTCGGACATCTCGCTGGGCGTCACGGTCCAGGCCATCACCGGCC
>JAHJUF010000403.1 GCA_018829095.1 Pseudomonadota bacterium
CCCAGGGAAAGGGCTCCGGCCCCCAGGACCGTGGAAAGGAACACGGGAAGGAGCGGGTAAATCATCTCGCTGGACAGATCGTTGAAGAAACTCACCGCCCCCAGCACCAGCACGGTGCGGGGCAGGCTGGAAACAGCGGATTTCCGTCCCTCTTTCAAAGCGATTCCCCTGGATAAACCATCGGGTTGCAGGTAGACTGCCTTCCTGTCGCGACCGGGCCGCAGGCGCACGGGCGCGAGCATTCCTTTTTATACCACCAGGAAAATAAAATCCATCCGTACATCCAGGACAGGACGGCACCGCGCCCTTGCCCGGCGGTTCCGCCCCGGCCCCCGCCCAACGGGGAAAGGAGAAAAGGCCCGTGGAAGAGAGAATCTGGCACAAGTCCTACGCACCGGGCGTCCCGTGGAGCCTGGAATACGAGAAGATCACCATTCCTGCTTCTCTCACCCGCTCCGCGCAACGATTCCCCGGGCACACGGCCTTGAACTACATGGGCCGGTTCATCTCCTTTCTCGAACTGGACAGTCAGGTGAACCGCTTCGCCCGGGCGCTCACCTCCCTGGGGGTGAAAAAGGGCGACCGGGTGGCCGTCTGCCTGCCCAACGTCCCCCAGGCCATCATCGCCAACATGGCCGTGCTGCGCATGGGCGCGGTGGTGGTCCAGGTGAACCCCCTGTACACGGAGCGGGAACTGATCCACCAGCTTTCGGACTCCGGGGCCTGCCTGGTGGTCACCCTGGCCCTTTTGGCGCCGCGCATGAAAAAGGTCATGCCGTTCACGGCTGTGGAAAAAGTCGTAGCCTGCCACATCCCCTCCTTTCTCCCCTTCATCAAGCGCCTGCTCTTTCCCCTGGTGAAAAAGGGCATGACCGCCAAACTGAAACCAGACCCGGCGGTGTACGAGTTCATGAAGCTCACCGCCTCACAGCCCCCGGACCCGGTGGAGGACCAAGGCGACTGGGACGGACTGGCCGCCCTGCTCTACACCGGGGGCACCACGGGCGTGGCCAAGGGCGTCATGCTCACCCACTCCAACCTGTCCAAAAACGTCCAGCAGTTCTCGGCATGGTTCCCGGACCTGCCCCCGGGAAGCCAGAGCATGGTGGGCAACTTCCCGGTGTTCCATTCCGCAGGGTTCACGGCCATCCAGAATTTCTGCATCTTCAACGGACACCAGAACATCCTGGTGCCCCGGCCCGAACCGGCCATCAACATGGAGATCATCAAGAAGTACCGCCCCAGCTTCCTCCCGGCCGTGCCCACCATTTTCGTGGGGCTTTTGGCGGATCCGAAATTCAGAGAAACGGACCTCTCCTGCATCCGAGGCTTTTTTTCCGGAGCCGCGCCCCTGGCCGCGGAAACCATCCGCCAGCTCACCAGCCTCACCGGAGCCGGGATTTGCGAGGTCTACGGCTTAACGGAAACCACCCCCGTGGCCACGGTGACGCCCTGGGGAGGAATCATCAAACCGGGCACCGTGGGACTGCCCCTGCCGGACACGGAAATCCGCCTTGTGGACCCCGAGGACCATGCCAGGGAAGTGCCCGTGGGTGAGCCCGGGGAAGTGGCCATCCGGGGCCCCCAGGTCATGGCGGGCTACTACAACCGCCCGGAGGAGACGGCCAAGGCCCTGGACAGGGAAGGCTGGTTTTACAGCGGAGACATCGGCCGCCTGGACGAGGACGGGTATCTCGCCATCGTGGACCGGAAAAAGGACATGATCATCGCGGGGGGCTACAACATCTATCCCGTGGAGCTGGACAACGTGCTCTTCGAGCATCCCAAGGTCCTGGAGGCGGCCACGGTGGGGGTTCCGGACGACTACCGGGGGGAGACGGTGAAGGCCTTTGTGGTGGTAAAACCGGGAGAAACGCTCACTGCCGAGGAAATCAAGGCCTTCTGCCGGGAGCGCCTGGCTGCCTACAAGGTGCCCAGGATCGTGGAGTTTGTTGACGAGCTGCCCAAAAGCGCGGTAGGCAAAATCCTCCGCCGCGAATTGCGCGACCGGGAACTGAAAAAGAAAGCCCCGTGACCCCGGAGGCCCGTTCCTCCCGAGGCCGCGAACCTCCGGGAGGAGCCATGGCCGGAAACGTCTACGAACTCGCCGAACTCACCCGCACGGACCTTTTGGCCCTGGACAAGTCCCGGTGCGTGGTCCTCATGGCCGTCTCCCCCCTGGAGGTCCACGGCCCCCACCTGCCCCTGAAGACGGACTATTGCCTGTCCCAGGCCGTGGTGGAATCAACGGCCCGCCAGTTCATGGAGCGGCTCCCGGGCCACGACGCGGTCCTGGCCCCTGTGCTCCCCGTGGGAGCGGACGTGCTGCCCCTGCCCGGCTCGGTGGGGGTGCGGCCCCGGGTCCTGAGGGATCTCATCACGGACGTGGGCCTGGGATTTGCGGACGCGGGCTTTCCCGTGACCGCCCTGGTTTCGGGTCACGGCGGGCCCCGCCACAACACGGCCATGGAGCTGGCCTGCCGCCGGGTCATGGCCAAACGGCCCGGGGTGAAGATGTTCTCCCTCACCAGCCGCCTCATCCTCCACGTGCTTTTGGGCGATTTTCTGGAGGAATTCCAGGAGCGTTACGAAGGTCCCCTCAGCCGGGAGCAGATCGCCGGGCTCTGGCCCCCGGATATCCACGCAGGGGCTCTGGAAACCTCCCTGGCCCAGATCTTCATGCCCGAGTGCATCGGCCCGGGTTGCGAGGACCTGCCGCCGGTGCACCTGGGCGCGGGAAGCCCCCTGGCCGGGCGGATGCTCCGGCTGGCGGCCCGCCTCCTGTCCAGGCTCCCTTCCTTTGACCTGTCCGCTGATGAAAGGCGGCTTCTGCCCATTTTCTTCGAGCACCTGGCCGACAGCGCGGGCACCTGGATGTTCCCGGCGGGCGATCCGCCCTCCTACGCGGGCTTCCCGGCCCTGGCCGGCCCGGAGCTGGGAGCGGCCTACCTGGACATGATCCGGGAGATGGGTGCCAACCTCCTGACGGACGTGGTGTCGGGGAAGAAAAGCGTGGACGATGCCTTCACCCTGTTCTCCCGCTCCTGGATCCTGAGGCTGGCCAGCGCGTTCTGACCCCATCAGGGCTTCCTCCCTTTTTCAGGATCTATCCCGGAGCCCGGTTTCCGACGAAAACGGGGCAAGGAGGACAACGTGAACATCGCTTTTTTTATTCTGGGGCTTCTGTTTCTTATCAAGGGGGCGGGTTATCTGGTGGACGGAGCCTCGTCCATCGCCCGGCGCTTCCATGTCTCGGACCTGGCCATCGGCCTTACGGTGGTGGCTTTCGGAACAAGCCTCCCCGAACTCTCGGTCAACATCCTGTCCAGCATCCGGGGGAACGCGGACATCGCCATCGGCAACGTGGTGGGGAGCAACATCGCCAACATCCTCCTCATCCTGGGCCTGTCCGCCCTGGTCCGCCCCCTTTCCGTGTCCAGGGGGACCGTTTTCAAGGAGATCCCCCTGAGCCTCCTGGCTGCATTGCTCCTGGGCATCCTGGCCAGCGACCATCTCATCGACAACGCTCCGGACTCCATTCTCTCGCGTTCCGACGGCCTCACCCTGCTCTGCTTCTTCCTGGTGTTCCTTTCCTACTCCTTTTCCATCTCCAAAAGGGTGGACAACGGAAAGGACCTGGCACCGGCCAGGGTCCACGGAACGAGGGCCTCGATTTTGCGCATCGTCGGGGGGCTTTGCGCCATGATCCTCGGGGGAAGCTGGATAGTGAAAGGGGCGGTGGGCATCGCCCTGGCAGCCGGGGTGAGCCAGTCCCTGGTGGGGCTCACCATCGTGGCCGTGGGCACCTCCCTGCCGGAACTAGCCACCTCCGTCACGGCTGCCAGGATGAACAAACCGGAAATCGCCGTGGGCAACGTGGTGGGCTCCAACATCTTCAACATCTTCTTCATCCTGGGAGTCACCTCCCTGGTGAGCCCCCTCCCTTTCCAGACCCAAAATCTGGAGGACGTGGGGGTGGTCATCCTGGCCAGTTTTCTCCTCTTCCTGTCGCTGTTCGTGGGAAAAAGCCACTCCCTGGGCCGGATCAAGGGAGCCCTCTTCCTCCTGCTTTACGCGGCCTACTGCGCCCGCCTGGCCTTCCGGGGCTGAGAGCGGGTGGCGTCAAGGGGAGGAAAAAAGCCTCGGGAGGCCCGGGGCTTCCAGCCCGGAAGCTGGCGTCAGGGCGTGAAATCAAACTCCTGGCCCTTTACGCAAAACCCGGCGAAACCGTCCGCCCGGGGGTCCTGGGGGGGATCGGGTTGGTAATGGTACAACCAGGTCTTTTCCTTGAAGGATGGCGGCAGGGTGATCAACTCGCGGTAGTGGGCGTGGACATCGGATTCCACGGGGCCGGTCTCGCAGTCGTGGAACACCAGTCCCGCGTCGGAACCGGCCGCGAGGACGAGATCCGGCGCGAACCGGGTGTCCGTGGTCATGAAAACCGCCGGAACCGAGGCGCCTGGCAGGAAGATCCTCAGGCCGTGGCTGAAATGGTCCGCGTAACCCCCCAGCACGTGAGGCAGGCACACCATCTCGAAGCCCAGGCCTTCCCAGGTGAAGGATCCGTTTTCCTTGACCGGGTAGCACTCGAAGTAATCCGACAGGTGCATGCACTTTCGCTGGACGCAGAAAAGCCCCCCGTGAAGAGTCCTCTCCCAGAGGTTGTGCATGGTGCGTTCCTCGCAGAACATGGCCGGATGGTGGCGGCCCGGGGAGAAGTAGGTGAGGAAGGAGAGCCACTCCAGGCCCCCCACATGGTCCGCGTGGAGGTGGGAGATGTAGACCGCGTCGATTTTCCCGGCCATGTCCGGCCCATTGACTCCAGCCTCGGCCAGGGCAAAACGGACGTCCGAACCGCAGTCCACCAGGAGGTTTTTTCCGGAGGGCGCGGTGATGAGCAGATTGGTCTGGTAATAGGCCTGGGTCGTGAAGGCGGAGCCCACCCCCAGCATCTTGATCTTCATGAGGAACACTCCGTGAGAACGCTCTGGAAATAGGCCTCGGCCTCGGGAGGAACCGAGGTGAAGCAAACGGTGAAAAACCCGGAGGATTCGGAAAACCCGTCCAGCGTCTTGGCATAGAGATCTTGGGTGATCTCGTTTCCATTGCCGTCGAAAAGGGTGATCTTCACGTTGGAGAGCTTTTCGCCCCCCTCCTGAGCCCGGATGCGGGCGCCCTGGCCGCAAAGGGCCATGACGGTCCCCCGGCAGGGCTCCTCCGAGGCATCCTTGCCTGACAAAACCCGGAACAGGATCTCCATGGAGGCGGACAGGTCCGCGAACTCCATGGGTTTTTTCTCCGGCAGGAAGAGGCTGTAATCCCCCCCGATGCCGCCCACTTCATAAATGGTGATGGGCCGCTGGACGCCCTTGGGCATGACCTCCATCTCGTCGTCGATCCTCAAAACGTCCCCGCAGGCTTGGCGGGTGGCGGGGGAAATAAAGGTCTGGCCGCCCACGGTGTAGGATTCGATGCGGGATGTGAGGTTCACGTTTTTGCCCACCACGCCGTACTTCACCCGTTTTTTGGACCCGATGTTCCCCACCACCACCTCGCCCGTGTTCAGGCCGATGCCCATGGCTACCTCGGGGTAGCCGGCCTCCCGGTTCCGGGCGTTCACCTCCTCCATGGCGATCTGCATCTCCAGGGCGCAGGCCACTGCCCTGGCCGCGTCGTTGTCCCGGAGAATGGGGGCCCCGAAGATCACCAGGATGGCGTCCCCGATGAACTCGTCGATGGTGCCCTGGTACTTGAGGATGATGCCCGTCATGATCTCCAGGTAGATGTTCAGCATGCCCACCACGTTCTCGGGAGGCAGCCTCTCCCCGATGGCCGTGAATCCCCGCAGGTCGGTCATCATGATGGTGACCGTGCGGGTTTCACCTCCCAGGCGCATGCCCTGGGGCGTTTCCAGGATGGAGTCCACGATGTCGTCGGAAAGGTAGCGGCCAAAGGTCTGGCGGATGAATTGATTGCGCTTTTCCAGCTCCTTCTGGCTCTTCTCCAGGCGCTCGAAAGCCTCGTTCCTCTGGAGGAGGGTGATATAGCCGTTGGAGTGGTAGCGGATGCGGGCGATGACCTCCAGCTTGTCCGGAAGCTTCACCATGTAGTCGTTGGCCCCCAGGGCGAAGGCCTCGGCCTTGGTCAAGGGTTCCTCCCGGCCCGAGAGCACGATCAAGGGAACCTGCCGGGTTTTGCCGTTGGCCCGGAAATAGCGCACCAGGGTCAGGCCGTCCACCTCGGGCATGACCAGGTCCTGGAGGATGACGGTGGGCTCCAGGGTGTTGGCCATGCGGATGGCCTGGGTGGGGTCCTGGCAAAAATGGAACTCGATATCCTGTTCCGGGGCCAGCATCCGGCGCACGGCCTCGCCGATGATGGTCTGGTCGTCCACCAAAAGGACACGGATCTTGTGATGAGTAAGAGAAACAACTTGAGGCATGGTTTTTCTCCATGGCCTTTCAGGGTGCGGACGGGTCCCGGAGCCGGGTAAGGATGGAGTTCCCGCCTCCCCGGGACAACTGGTTTACCAAACGTGTCACGGCGGAAGCCACCTCGTTTATGGGAAGGACCGATTCCGCCACGCCCAGTTCCACGGCCGCCTTGGGCATGCCGTAAACCACGCTGGAGGCCTGGTCCTGGGCAATGGTCTTCCAGTGGGCCCCGTGGAGCAGCGCCATGCCAGCAGCCCCGTCCCGGCCCATTCCCGTCAGGATTACCGCTACGCCACGGCCCGGCCAGTTCTGCTGGAGGCTCTTGAAGAATTCGTCCACCGATGGCCGGTAGGGGGTGGCCTGGGGATCCGGGGTGTAGGTGAAAGTGAGCGCGGAGGTGATGATGAGGTGGTCATTCCTGCCCGCCAGATAGATGTGCCCGGCCTGGGGCCGCTGACCCGGGCGGGCCACCTCCACGGCGAAGGGCCCCTGGTCCGAAAGCCAGGCGGCCAGGCCGTCGGTGAACTCCTGGTTCACATGCTGGACGATGACCACCGCCGCCGGGAGGGAGGGGGACAGCCCGGACAGCACCTCGGCCAGGGCCTTGGGCCCGCCCGTGGAGGAACCTATGGCCACCATGACCGGCGTGCCGGGAGGGATCAGGGTTTCGGTTTTCCTGGGGAGTCCAGCCGGCTGCTTGGTGAGTTTTTCCAGGGTGCGGATCTTCTTCAAAAAGTCTTCCCGGCTCTTCACGGCCGCCGGGTCCTTCCCCAGGGTCGGAGTGTTCACCGCGTCCAGGGCTCCGAGCCCCATGGACTCGAAGACCATGGAAAGGTGGTCCTGGACCGTGGAGGTCACCACCAGGATGGGGCACGGGCACTCGGACATGATGCGCCGGGTGGCCTCCACCCCGTTCATGACCGGCATGACAAGGTCCATGAGGATGAGGTCCGGCCGGTCCTTCCCGCACATCTCCAGAGCCCGGGCCCCGTCGTATGCCTCCCAGGCCACCTGGTGGCCCGGGGCCGCATCTAGGATGCGCCGAAGGCTCCACACGGTGAGCCTGAGATTGTTTACGATGGCGATTCGCAATCTATTCCATTCCCTTGGGGCGTGTTCCCTGCCTCATGCCCTCATCTTTCCATAATGGCCGCAATAAGGCAGGTCGGGAAATGACCTTGCTATTCTTCTTCCAGGACGCGTGAAAAAACCAGGCGGGGTTTGCCCCCATATCTAACAGCCTGTTGAAAAATAGCCAATGAGCAGGCTGTTCAAAAACGTGATCTGCAAGTCACCCCACCCGGTCTTTGGCCGTGCGGGGACCCCGATGGCGCGCGAGTCCCGAGGAATGAGGCGAACTTCCACCCCAAGGAATCTTTGATTCCTTGGGACCCCGGTCCATTACGCCGCAGTGACGAGGGATGGAGCGCAACGCCGCAGATCGCGTTTTTGGGCAGCCTGCTAGGGTTCTCCGATCAAATCGGCCACGGCCTGGACAAAGGAGTCATCCGCGAAACTGCTCTTGGTGAGGTAGTAATCCGCCCCGGCCTCCAGACCCTTTAGCCGGTCCTCCTCCCGGTCCTTGTAGGAAACGACGACCACGGGAAGTTCCCGGGTCCGGACGTCGGCCTTGAGCAGGCGGATGAACTCGATGCCGTTCATCCGGGGCATATCCACATCCGAGACCACCAGGTCATAGCGGGAAGACTGGACCGCAGAGAGGGCGTCCACCCCGTCCACGGCCACATCCACCTCGTAGCCGCTGTTTTCCAGGACCTTTCTTTCCATCTCCCGAACCGTGATGGAGTCGTCCACCACCAGGATACGTTTTTTGTCCCTTTTTCTGGATGCGATTTCCAGGCACCCCACTTTCCTGAGCCGCTTGCCCGAAAGGAGGTTGTCAATGGAGCGCGCCAGATCCTCCACATCGAAGACGAGGACCGGGGAGCCGTCCAGCATCACCGCTGCGGCGTTCACATTGGGCACCCGGCCCATGCGGCGGTCCAGGGGCCGGACCACCAGGTCCGTCTCGCCGATGAACCGGTCCACCACCAGGCCGTAGGCGTTGAACCGATCGCTCACCACCACCACGGGGAGGGACTCGCCCCGGGTCGGAACCTCCCGGATCTCCAGGACGTCGTGGATGTTTACCAGGGCGATATTGTCGTTGTCGAACCGGATATACTGGCGGTCCTCCACCACCTTGAGGTCCCCGGGGGACAGGATGAGGCAGCGTCCGATGCGGGCCAGGGGAAAGGCGTAGGGTTCACCCGCGATCTCCACCAGGAAGGTTCTCACCACGGACAGGGTCAGAGGAAGCTCCATGTGGAAGGTCAGCCCCTGGCCCGGGATGGTGGAGGCCCGCACCACGCCCCCCACCTCGTGGACCATGTTGTGCACCACGTCCAGGCCCACCCCCCGGCCCGAGATCTCCGTGACCTTCTCCGCCGTGGAAAAGCCCGGCAGAAAAAGAAAATCCATGAGTTCGGGCTCGCTCAGGCGGCCGGCCATTTCCTGGGTGGCCATGCCCTTTTTCACGATCTTCTTCCGAAGCTGCTCCGGATCGACGCCCCGGCCGTCGTCAGACACCGTGATCATGAGCATGCCCGAGCGGTGGGTGGCGAAGATGCGCACGGTCCCGGTCTCGGGCTTCCCTTTCGCAGCGCGCTCCTGGAGAGGCTCGATGCCGTGGTCCACGGCGTTGCGCACCAAGTGGGTCAAGGGGGCGTCCAGTTTTTCCAGGATGTCCCGGTCCACCTCCGTGGTCTTGCCCACGATGTCCAGGAGGACCTTCTTACCGAGATCCCGGGCCAGGTCCCGCACCATGCGGGGGAATCCCGTGACCCCGTCCGCGAAGGGCCGCATGCGAACGGCGATGACCCCATGGTAGAGTCGGTCGGAGAGGTTGGCGGAAACCGAGGTGTACACGTCCAGCTTGCCCAGGCGGTCCATCAGGGCCTGGTTGCACTTCCTGGTTTTCTCCCGGGCCGTGGCCACGAGTTCCCGGATCTCCGGGTCGCCCCCGGTGTTCTCCAGACGCTCCCGGAGGGAGTCCAGAATCGTGGTGAGTTCCAGGTGATCCCGCTTCAGTTTCAGGAGGGACTTGGAAAAGGGGGGCAACCAGCGGCTGCTCACCACCACCTCCCCGGCGAGCCCCATGAGATGCTCGATCTTTTCGGCCGTGACCCGCACGGCCCGGTCTTTTTCCGCTGTCTCGGCCCGGGGCCTCTCGGGCATGGCCATGCCGCATTCGTTCTCCGGGCGGGTTGCCAGGTCCGAGGCCTCCCTTTTCCTCACCGCAGGGATCTTCTCCTCTTCGGACCCGACGGCCGCCACCGTACCTCTCCTGATATCAGCCGGCGGCTCTTCTCCCAGGGTGATAGCCAGGATGTCCCGGCGCAAGTCCTCCACCCGGTCCTCCATGCCCGGCTCCGGGGCGGCTCCCGCGCCCTGGGCCAGAGCAGCCAGGACATCCACCCCCTCTAGGAGGACGTCCACAGCCTGGGAGGAGAGGCGCACCCGGGCCTTCTGGGCGGCCACGAAGCAGTCCTCCATGGCGTGGGCCAGTTCCACGGCCAGGGGGAGTTCCACGATGCGGGCCCCGCCCTTCAGGGAATGGGCGCTTCGCATGAGGGCTTCCAGGGAATCAGCGTCCGTGGGATTTTTTTCCAGGGCCAGGAGGCTCTCGTTGCAAGTATTCACGAGACTCACAGCCTCGATCTGGAAGATTTCCAGGATGGAAGGGTCCACGCGGGAGGGCGTGGCCGGTTTCCGTGGGGCCTTGGGCTTGGCGGCCGGAGGCTTCTGGGGAGGCCGGGCCTCCCGGAACGGTTCGGGCTTCCCAGGCGTTTTCTCCGGGTCGGGCGGGGGTGGCTCGGCGGCCGGTTTCCCGCCGGACGGCGGTCCCCCGGACCCGGCGGCGGCAAGTTCCTCCACCAGGGCATTCACCTCGGATGGGGACGTGGCTGCCCCCTGGTCGTCCAGGCACAGGCCGTAAAGGGCTCCCACAGCCCGATTGAACACGGGAAGATCCGCCTCCCCCAGGGTCAGCAGGCCCTTCTGAGCCCCGGCAAAGCAGGTTTCCAGGGCGCGGGCCAGCCGGGCGGCCTCCTCCCTTTTCACGATGCGGCAGCCGCTGACCAGGGTGTGGGA
Organism: Pseudomonadota bacterium; assembly: GCA_018829095.1. GTDB lineage: Bacteria > Desulfobacterota > Desulfobacteria > Desulfobacterales > Desulfatibacillaceae > JAHJUF01. Next base: position 10,587 of record JAHJUF010000403.1, read on the forward strand.
GGCCCGCATGAGGGGCTCCAGGCGGGTTTCCGCGGTAAAGCCGCCTGGCAGGGCCCCGAGCCCCTTCTCCAGGTCCCCCAACAGGGAGGAGGCTTCCTCCCTGAACAGGGCCGGGATGCGGTCCTCCTCCTCGTCCGGCTCTTTCTCCTCCTGGTCCATGGGAGGAGTCTCTTCCCGGACCTTCCCTCCAGAGGCGGCTTTTCCGGCCCGTTCGGGGTGCGGCAGGGCCGCCAGGTCCTCGACCAGGGTATCCACCTCCTCCTGGGCCGGAGTCTTTCTGCCCGAAACTCCGGCCAGGGCGGCCAGGACCTCCACCCCCCTAAGGAGGAGCGGCGCGTGGGCCTTGTCCAGGACCAGGCTTTCCCCATGGGCGGCTTGGAAGCAATCCTCCAGGGCACCGGCCAGATGGATCACGGGCTTGGCGTCCACGACCCGGGCCGCCCCCTTGATGAAATGAGCCCCTCTCAAGAGGGTCTCCACCCGCTCCGGGGAGATCCCCTCGGCGGCCAAGCCCTCCAGGCTCTCCCGCATGGCGGCGGTGTGGGCTGCCACATCGGAGGCGAACAACTCGAGCAGGCCGTCTCCTGAATGGTCCTGGTTCACTGGACGCTCCTTGCCAGGTTGCGGACCAGAAGCTTCTCGTCCAGCAGGGCCACGTTCCGGCCCTTCCAGGAGAAAAGGCCACGGCTGTATGCGTTCTTGGACTTGGCCACGGTCACCGGCACGTTCTGCATCTCCCTTGGGGGAATCCGCTGGATGCCGTGGATCTCGTCCACGTGGAAAACCCAGCGGCCCTCCTCGGAGTTGATGATCATCATCCGGCGGTAAAGCCCTGCCTCGGCTCCGGTCTCGCGGTCCGGCTCCAGCTCCAGGCCCAGAAGATCCCGGAGGCTCACGCAGAGATGAATTTCGCCGTGGACGTTGATGATGCCCTTCAGGATACGGCTGTTGCGGTGAGGAATGGAGTGGATCTGGCCCACCTCGATGACCTCATCGAAAACCTCGGCTGGCAGGGCCAGCCACTCGGACTCGATGCGGAACACCACCAGGACCAGGGTGCCCAGGTCTTCCTCCTCCTTGCAGGAGGCCATGACCTCGGTCCAGTCCCGGCTGTATTCCTCGGGGAGGGGGCGTTCCAGGAGGTTTCTCCCCGCCCGGGTGTAGATCTCACAGTTGCGGCAGTGAATGACTTCCTTCAACCGCTCGCAACGGGGCTTCTCGTCTCCCCAGACTCCCACCCGTTTCCAGCAGTCCTCATAGTTCTTCGGCGCAACAAGGGCATTTTTCGTCATGGCTCGGCCTGCAGGATTCTCTGGGCCCGCTCGCGCATGCGCAGGGCCTTCCCGTGTTCACCCCTGCCTTCCAGGAGAAAGGCCATGCAACTCATGGCCTCCTGATGCCTGGGGTTCAAATAAAGGGTCTTGCCGAAATGCCTCAGGGCGAGCTCGTCGTCCCCCATGGACTGGAGTATGATGCCCAGGAGAAAGTGCCCTTCCGGGTCCGCAGGACTTTTTTCCAGATACTCCCCGCAGGCCTTTCGCCCGTTTTCCAGGTCTCCCCGGTCCGCCAGTTCCCGGGCCCGGGCCAGCAGGGACTCCCGGGACTTGGGTTCCTCCGGTTGAACGGCCCTGACCTCCGGGTTTCTGGTGCTCCGGACACTCCGGGGCGGCGAGGCGGTTTGGAGCGGTTTCTTTCCGGCCGCCTCCTTGGGGGGAGCCGGAGAAGGAAGGACCGGAAACATCAGAGCCGCGATCCCGTTCCGGAGCGCGGTCCGTGCCTTGGGGAGCTTCCTGCACCCGAACACCCCCGGGTCCCGGAGCCATTCGTAGCCCCCCAGGCACATGGCGGACTTTTCGGCATGACCCACGAAAAGGCAGCCTCCGGGAGTGATGACCCGGTCCAGGATTTCCATTCCCTTCTTCCTGGCCCGGGGGGTCAGGTAGATGAGCAGGTTCCGGCAGAACACCGCATCGTAGGACCCTTGGGCCTTCACGATTTTTTCGTCGAAAAGGTTGGCATGGAAGAACCGCACCCGCTGGGCGATCTCCTCCCGGATGCGGTACCCCTCCTTCTCCTGGAGGAAATAGCGGTCACGAAACGAGAGGTCCCGGCCCCGGAACGAGGTCCCCCGATAGACCCCCTCCTGGGCCCGGGCGATGGCCTGAACGCTTATGTCCATGGCGTCCACCGCCACCCGGCCAGGGTCGAGGCCCGCCTCCACGGCAGCCATGACCACGGAAAGGGGCTCCTCTCCGCCGGCGCAGGGGATGGTCAGCACCCGGAAAGGAGCCGGATCCCCGGCTGAAAGCTTTTCCCGGGCCAGGCGGACC